>CALAXS010000748.1 GCA_937895305.1 uncultured bacterium | reverse complement strand
TTATCTCGGCATGCCTACCTGGTCAATAAGGCGACCGATGGTTCCATCCAGTGTCGTAATAATTCTCTGGTTCGCTTCATAGGCCCGAAGCCCCATCATCATCTTTGACATCTCCAGAGGCACATAGGTATTGGACATTTCTAAAAATTGCTGTGCCACAGTCGTTCCCGCCGCTTCCGTCATCATCGCCTGAACTTCTTCATTCGCCTTGAAAAGACTGTCACCCTCGCGCATGAGCCGTGTGGGGTTTTCAAATTCAACGAGGCGAATCTGACCTGCAGGTTCGCTATTAACAGTCACGCTACCATCGTCCGCAATGAGCACCTTGCCATCCCGTACATTAATGGGGGCACCTTCCAGGCTCTGTACCTTATGGCCATCCTGCGTAGCGAGATCACCCTCAATATCCACCGTAAAACTACCTGCACGGGTAAAGCGTTCACCCTGTGCAGTATCAACCACAAAAAAGCCGGGACCGCGCAGCGCCATATCCAGCGGTCGGTTTGAATTGCGAAGTACACCCGGGTCCATGTGGGGGAAGGTCTCTACCACTTTCACACCCCCTGCCGGAGCAGTGTCGGCGTTAAAGTGGTACGGCTTGCGCATGGTGTCTTCGAAGACCTGGTAAAAGCCCAGTTGTATAGGCTCCATGCGTTTATAGCCGGGGGAAGATGCATTGGCGATATTATTGGCCAAAGCTTCCTGGCGCTTTTCAACGGCCATCATGCCATTGGCGGCCGTGTACAAGCCCTGAATCATCCTCCACTCCTTCCTGTTTCACTTCCACGTCTATGCTGAGTCACATCGCTGTGTGACGAAAAATTCAAGGGGGCCAGCGCGCAATTCCCGCGACGGACATGCGGAGCTAAATGGGACGTAAAGCTCCGGCGCGCTGGGCCAACCACTCTTGAGTGCAAACGCTCATGGGACTAAGCTAATTTGCTGATGTGATTAAGCAAAGGCTGTGCCAACAGGATTCAATTGTGCTTCTCCTTTATTTGCAACAGGTTACAGGCCCTTCAATTTCTATCCGTCCCACCTGAACACTACCTATCCTGCCGGATGGGGAAATTTTTGCAGTACACCGAAACCAAAAAAGCCCCGCCCCCACAAGTGGGGAACGGGGCTGGAAAACTCCAAATCGAGGGTACTTACTTGGCGTGTTCTGCCAGGTATGCTGCAACGCCTTCAGCGCTGGGCTTCATGGCATCGTCGCCCTTGTTCCAGTTGGCAGGGCATACTTCGCCGTGGGCTTCGGTGAACTGCAGGGCATCAAGTACGCGAAGTGCTTCGTCTACATTACGGCCCAGAGGCAGGTCGTTGATGAGAGCGTGGCGGACGATGCCTTCCTTGTCGATGATGAAGAGTCCGCGCAGGGCGATGGCCTTGTCAAAGAGTACGCCGTAGCTCTTGCTGATCTTCTTGGTCAGATCCGCTACGAGAGGATATTGCACATTACCGATGCCGCCTTTTTCGACGGGGGTGTTTTTCCAGGCCAGGTGGCTGAAGTGGCTGTCCACAGACACACCAATCAGGTCACAATTGCGATCCTGGAAATCTTTAACTTTCTTGTCGAAGGCAATAATCTCGGAAGGACATACGAATGTGAAGTCCAGGGGGTAGAAAAACAGGCACACATACTTGCCTTTGGAATCAGCCAGACTGAATTCTTCGTTGAAGGTGTTGTCGGGCATGACAGCGGTGGCTTTAAAGCCGGGGGCTTTCTTCGTAACTTTTACTGACATGGTTCATCGCTCCTTAGTCGCGTTTTGAGGGGAAATAAATTTGCTCCACTACCTACCCCACCGTTGATAGCAAGCTTTACTTTTAGTAAGGGATGAGGATTCTCACACCTTGACTGGTGAGAATATGCAGCCCTCACCAGGGTATACAAAAATTATGCGGACGCTTCTCCTGGTGCTTCTGCAACCCGGGTACCCACTTCACGGTCCATGAGGAACAATCCTGCCGGGGCACCTTCGACCAGGCGTAACTGGTCCACGACTTCGCCTACATTGGCTTCTTCTTCCACCTGCTCACCTACAAACCATTTG
>CALAXS010000747.1 GCA_937895305.1 uncultured bacterium | reverse complement strand
CAGACAAATGTGTTAAGTTATTATTTGTTTTCAGGATGTTTATTTTAAAAACTACTTGACTGACCAGTTAGTTTATGGTACGATTTATCCAGTTCAGCGAAGGGGAGCCTGCAAAGATGAGTCCAGCCGTTTTAAAAAATGATACTTCCATGCGGATTCTAAAAGCAGCCGCTGAACTTTTTGATCAACAGGGCTACAATGCTTCCTCTGTGAATGACATAATCGATAAAGCGGGAATTTCCAAGCCTACCTTTTACACCCACTTTCGTAGCAAGGAAGAGCTGTGTGTGGCTTATCTGCAAAACAATCGAAAAAATGATATGGAAGATTTCCGTGTATTGGCCGAGTCCATGGACGAACCCATGAAGCGTTTTCTATCCCCCTTTGATGCACTACTGGAACGTATGAAAAGCAGTAATTACAGGGGCTGTCGGTACTTTAACATGCTTTCTGAAGTCGTGGATAACACCACTTCGATTGCCCAGGAAGTCCGGCATTTCAATGACCGCTTTCGGGCACACCTCCGCGACCTGACTTTGGATCTAAAAGAGTCTGATGCACGCTATGCGAACATTGACCCTGATCGAATTGTAACGCTATACGCATTACTCTTTGGCGGGGCTATTATGGCCAGCCAGGAATTCGAATCCGTGGCCCCGGTGCTCATGGCGCGTAAAGAATTGAGAATCCTGGTGCAGCAGGGCTAAAAAAATTTGGGCATCACTTTACTAACCGGTAAGTTTATGAAAGGAATGGGCAATGTTTTTCAACTTGTACTTAACTGAACAGTCAGTTATTAATGGGCAGATACTGGTCCAACTGGATCAAAACGAAAACTTAGGAGATGAATCATGAAAAAAGTAACTATTTTGATGTATGGAATCCTCGCATACGGGGCGTTCTTCGCTTCCTTCCTCTATCTTATAGGATTCAGTGGCGGTATTCTGGTACCCAAGCATGTGGACAATGGAATCGAATCTTCGATGATGATGGCCCTGTCCATAAACCTGTGCCTCATCCTTGCCTTTGGTTTGCAGCACTCCATCATGGCGCGGCCCGCGTTTAAGAAAATGATTACGCGCATGATCCCGAAATCTGCTGAACGCAGCACCTACGTACTGGCCACCAGTGTGGTACTCGTAGCCCTGTATGTATACTGGCGTCCCATTAGCGGAAACCTGTGGACCACTGAGTCCACGACCATGAAGGGTATTATCCTGGGTATCTTCGCATTTGGATGGATGGTCGTGCTCTACTCTACGTTCCTTATCAATCACTTTGACCTGTTCGGTCTTCGCCAGGTTTACCTGCAGATGCGTGCGAAGGAGTACACCCATCTCCCTATGAAAATAACCTCGCTTTATCGAATTGTGCGTCACCCCCTCATGCTTGGTTTTTTGGTCACGATGTGGGCTGTACCCACCATGAGTTATGGGCACCTGCTCTTCTCTGTAGGCATGAGTGCCTATATCCTGGTCGGCATTTACTTCGAAGAACGTACACTCATAAAAGAAATTGGACCGTCCTATGAAAGCTATCGTAAACAGGTACCGGCATTGATCCCCCGTCCCCAGATGCCTATCCCTGCTGTAGTTTCAAAGGAAATCCCGGTAATTACAGGTTAATCTGAACAAAAAAACAGCCCATGACTTCATTGCCATGGGCTGTATACTTAATCAGAACGGACGAACTATTTAATTTCCTGGATGCGGATATTCTTCCACTTCACACTCATGGGCTCTTTCTTGACACCCACACCATGGACCTGCAAGCCGATGAAACCTTCTGCAGTCATGTCATCTTTCAGGTCAGCACGAAGCTCACCATTCAAGAAGGTCTTGATGCTGTCGCCTTTGCACTCGATACGAACCTGGTTCCATTCGCCATTCTTCCACAGGCGTGCACCCTGAGCACTGAATTCTTTACGCAGTTCCTCTTCATCCTTCCTGGGATACAACCAACCCCGACGGCCTTCATCATAGATACCACAGGAATGGTCCCGATCCTGCCCTTCATCTTCCAGCTCACATTGGTACCCATGTACCTGGCCATTCTTGTACTTCTTGATGCTGTTACTGCGCACCTGCACACCCGAGTTCAGATCCGGGTGGCCCATAAATTCAAACTCAAGGATAAACTCGCCATAGGTCTTTTCCGTACATATAAAAGAATTACCCGTATTCGGTACCGACGTACCCACTATAGCACCGTCTTCCACGCTGTACTTCGCATCGCCACCCTTCTGTTCCCAGCCCGTTAAATCTTTGCCGTTAAACAATTCCACCCACTGCTCCGCTGCAAAAGCCGGACATACCATCAATGCCAGTACCAGACCAGCCAAAATAAAACGTTTCATTGAAAAAATTCCTTG
This sequence comes from uncultured bacterium, assembly GCA_937895305.1. GTDB lineage: Bacteria > Hydrogenedentota > Hydrogenedentia > Hydrogenedentales > JAEUWI01 > CALAXS01. The sequence goes on along the minus strand of CALAXS010000747.1, from coordinate 6,364 downwards.
TTGGTTCACATGCTACATCCAATCCATAGACCTCATAGTATGGACTTTGGTGCCACAAAGCATCAACCTGCTATACCATTTCCAGTACCCATTGCGATTTAAGAGTTGCGGTTTATTTTATCACCATGTACAATGTGCGCACTAATCGCAGTTTTCAAAGGGCAAGATGTGAACTATCGTATTCTCGGACAAACACACATCAAGGTTTCCGTACTCTCCTTCGGCGCATGGCAACTGGGGGACTCCAAGTACTGGGGCGAAGACTGCGCTACCGATGCCGATGCTACCGTGCATGCTGCTATAGACAATGGTATCAACCTCTTTGATACAGCAGAAGTATACGGGGACGGCGAGTCCGAACGCGTTCTCGGCAAGATTCTCGGTAGCAAGCGCAAAGATATTATCCTGGCTTCCAAAGTACTTCCCGACCACTGTGCGCCAGAGAATCTTCGCAAGTCCTGCGAGGCCAGCCTCCAACGCCTGGGTACCGACTACATCGACCTGTATCAGATTCACTGGCCCTATGCGGCAGATGCCTATACCAATGCAAAAGGCGAGACCGTTCCCGGGGTGTGCGCCTATGAAGAGACCCAGGCCACACTTCAGGAACTCCAGGATGAAGGTAAAATCCGGGCCATTGGTGTGTCCAATTTTGGTCGTACTGATCTTGAAAGCTGGTGTCAAACGGGCGAATGCATAACCAATCAAATCGGGTATAACATGCTCTTCCGCGCACCTGAATACGATGTCATCCCCACCTGCCGAAAGCAGGGGATCGGCGTTATGGCCTACATGCCCCTTATGCAGGGCCTCCTCTCTGGCGACTACTTTGAAATTGACGACATCCCCCTCATGCGTCGCCGCACACGCCACTTCGCCAGCCAGCGCGAAGGTACCCGCCACGGCGAGCCAGGCCATGAAGCGCTCCTCTTCGAAACACTCGCCATCCTCCGCGCCTTTGCAGATGCTGTTGATCTTCCCATGGCCACACTGGCCCTCATATACCTCATCGCCCAACCCGGCGTCTCCACGGTGGTACTCGGCGCACGCAAGGTAGACCAACTCAGAGAAAACCTTTTATCAGGCGACCTCACCCTGGGTCCTGCGGGCATGGCACAACTCAACGAAATTACTGCACCCCTCAAGCAAGCTATGGGACACAATGCCGACCTTTGGCAAGGGGATTCCACCTGCCGTGTAAAATAGGGACAAGCACGACTTTAAACAGGATCAGAACAGCTTAACTTTACACTTTCCCTGTGGTACCATGGCACCTCGTGTAGGGCACACGATACTTGGCAAGGGAGCTGTTTATAATGAAGTTTAGTCGTACCTTCTTGTGTATTCTCACAGGCGTAATGCTCACTTGGGCCAGTCCGGGTGTCGACCTTGACCTGCCCGAAGCCGCTCATAAAACCATTGATTTTGCCAATGACATTCACCCCATCCTTGCTGAGCATTGCTTCAAATGTCATGCAGGCGAAAAACGCAAAGGCGACTTTCAACTCGACAGTCACGAACGTCTTCTTCATGGTGCCGATGGCGAACCCGTGGTCCTCGAGGGCAACAGTGCCGAAAGTCTCCTGGTCGAACTCATTGCTAGTGATGATGAGGACTTCCGCATGCCCCCCAAAGGCGATGGCCTCACCGACGAACAAGTCGGTCTTATCCGTGCATGGATTGATCAGGGCCTCTCCTGGAACCTCACCGAACTCCAGTCCCAGGGCTACACAATGCCCCTGGCACTCACCGTGCCCGAAATTTTGAATACAAATAGCAATATCATTGACCAGCATCTGAATGCTTACCTCGAAGAACACAACTTCAAATTAATCGCGCCCATTTCCGATGCACGCTTCATTCGGCGTGTATCCCTGGACCTTATCGGCCTCCTGCCCGGTCCCGAAGCTACCGGGTCCTTCCTTCAACAGGAAAGCCCCGATAAACGCGAAGACCTTGTTGATACCCTCCTCAATGAGAATCAGGCCTATGCAGAACACTGGATGAGCTTCTGGAACGACCTCCTTCGCAACGACTTTGAAGGTACAGGCTACATCGATGGCGGTCGTAAACAAATCACCCAATGGCTATACGATGCCCTCTACACCAACCTGCCCTACAATAAATTTGTCCAGGAATTGATTTCACCCACCCCCCCCTCCGAAGGGTTCATTAAGGGCATCATCTGGCGTGGCGATAACGCCGTGGTAGTCCAGCCCCCCATGCAGGCGGCTCGCGGTATCTCCATGATCTTCCTTGGCCTAAACCTCAAGTGCGCCTCCTGCCACGACTCCTTCACCGACCACTGGACCATGAACGACACCTACGGCCTCGCCAATTGCTTCAGCGATACGCCCCTCGAAATTAGTCGCTGTGAAGTCCCAACAGGCAAACAGGCCCCAACCAGTTTCCTCTGGCCCGAACTCGGTGATATTGATAGTACGCTTTCCAAACGCAAGAAGATGCAACGGGTTGCCGAACTTGTCACCACCCCCGACAACGGCCCCTTCGCAAGGACCATCGTGAATCGCATCTGGGCCAGACTCATGGGCCGTGGCCTCGTAGAACCGGTCGATGCTATCGAGCGGGAACCCTGGTCTCCAGCCCTCCTTGATGCCCTTGCCCTGGATTTTGTGAAGAGTGGCTACGACCTGCGCCACCTTATGAAAACCATCATTACGTCAAGGGCCTACCAATTTCCTGCAGTCGCACGAAAAGAAAATGCCCAGACGGCCTATACGTTCAGGGGGCCTGAATTACGCCGTCTCAGCGCAGAACAATTCTACGATGCCCTCTCCACACTCACCGGATTATGGCAAGTCAATCCCAAGTTTCTTTTGCCCAGTGAAAGTACTCCAGAAGAAGAAGAGCGTCAGAATAAACTCGCTCAGGCTGCCGCTGGCGGTCAGTCTGAACAAGCCAAACCCGAAGACAACAACGTGGATGCAAGACGTAAACCCATTCGTGCCTGGCGCATACCCGCTGATTCCTTTACCCGTTCCATGGGCAGAACCAACCGCGAGCAATTCACCACCTTCCGTGAAGAAGACTTCACCACACTACAATCCCTTGAGTTGACCAATGGTACTGTACTCAACCAGTTCATCCGCCTGTGCGCAGAAGCCCTCCACGTCAATGGCAGGGCACAGGATCCCGAAAAACTGATTCAAGACCTGTACCAACATGCACTACAGCGCAGCCCCGAAAAACGCGAAGAAAAAATCGCACTGAGTTTGCTCGGGGAGGCCCCCGGGAAAGAACAAGTTGAAGACCTCCTGTGGATTCTCGCCATGCTGCCCGAATTCCAGATTATCTACTAGACCCATTAAGCAAAGGAGCGAAACCATGCCCTACCCTATAAATAGAAGAAACTTCCTCAAAACTTCTACGGCAGCCACCCTGTCCGCGCTGGCTGCGGGTGCACCCCGCGCCGGGGCCGAGACCGAAGAAATCGCACCTATCCCCGCTCGCGCAGACCGCGTTATTCTCCTCTGGATGGGTGGTGGCATGGCCCACACCGAAACCTTTGATCCAAAGCGGTACACCCCCTACGAAGCGGGCCTCGATCCCAACAAAGTCCTCAGCACTTTTCCCGCCATCGATACCGTCGTGGATGGCATAAAATTTTCAAAAGGCCTCGAGAATATCGCATCCGTGATGGACCGGGGCACCATCTGCAACACCTACCAGGCAGGTGACCTGGGCTTTATTCTTCACTCCCGCCATCAATATCACTGGCATACGGGATACGCACCCCCCCTCACCGTAGCAGCCCCTCACATCGGCTCCATGGTTGCCCGGACCCTCGGCCCTATTAACCCCGACATGCCTGCATTTATCGATATTGGACAACGCTTCACCGTGGGCGAGAGCGAAGAACTCAAGGCATTTCACACCGCAGGTTTCCTCGGTAGCGAATACGGCCCCTTCTTCATCTCCAACCCCGAAGACGCCCAATCCAGTGTCCGCCCTCCCGGTGGCATGACCCCGGACCGTTTCCAAAACCGCGACAAGCTCTTCCGCAAACTCGCCAAAGCCAGCCCCATCGGTGAATACGGCAGTGCCCACCAGCAGGAATCCCTTCTACGCTCCATGGACAACGCCTATCGCCTCTTAACTTCCCCCTCCGCCAAGGCCTTCGATCTCAGTGAAGAGCCCAAAGAAGTCTACGACAAATACAACACAGGTCGCTTCGGTCAAGGCTGCCTCCTCGCGCGTCGCCTCTGCGAAGCCGGAACCCGCTTCATCGAAGTCACCTCCGAATACGAACCCTTCAAGTACTGGGACACTCATGAAAACGGTCATACCCGTGCCGAAGGCATGAAAGAAGTTATTGACGCGCCCATCGCACAGCTCGTCCTCGACCTCGAAGAGCGTGGCCTACTCGACACCACACTTATTATTCTTGCTTCCGAATTCAGTCGCGACATGGTGACCGAAGGCTCAGAGAAAAATCCTGTCAAGAACCAGGTCGATGTGCCCGACAAAATGACCGAGATGAAACATTACGGTATGCATCGCCACTTTACCGCTGCAGGCTCCGTGCTCCTTTTTGGTGGGGGCATCAAGAAAGGCTTCAAGTACGGGCAGACCGCGGACGAACGACCTGTAGAAGCCGTGAAAAATCCCATCGGCATCGAAGACCTCCATGCCACCATTTACACCGCCCTCGGTATTTCACCCAAGACCAACTACCTCGTCGAGAACCGTCCCTTCTACGTCACCAAAGACGGCCTGGGCAAGGCACACATGGATCTTTTCGCGTGAAGTCCGTAAAAATGCTTTCAGAACAAGTCTTTGTCCTTACCGGCTGCGCCAGTGGCATCGGCAAGCACATGGCCACCGTCCTCGCCAACGCCGGGGCACGGGTCATGATGACCGACATCAACGTACAGGCCCTCGACCAGGCCGTGGCACAATACGGCTGGGACAACGAACGGGTTAAATGCGCTGCCCTCGATGTGCGTGACCCCGAAGGCTGGACCACCATCCTCCAGGAAACCGTGAAGCACTGGGGACGCATCGACGTACTCATGAACATCGCCGGGGTCGTCCAAACCGGAAAGATCCCCTACGCGCAGACCGACCAGATAGACTTTCATATCGACATCAACCTCAAGGGCACCCTCTACGGCTGCAACGCCATCGCCCCCATCCTGATCCAGCAAGGACACGGACACATCATCAATGTCGCCTCTGTTGCCGGAAACATCCCCGTGCCTGGCCTCAGTCTCTACAGTGCCTCCAAGTTCGGGGTCCGCGGATTCAGCCACGCTATCGCTGCCGACCTCAAGCCCCATGGCATCTCGGTTACCGTCCTATGCCCTGATGCCGTCGCCACCCCCATGCTCGATGCCGAAGCCGACATGGAAGACTCCGAATTCGTCTTCGCCGGAACCCACATCCTCACCGTCGAAGAAATCGAATACGCCATCCTCAACCGCATCCTCCCCAAGGCCCCCACGGAGGTTATCCTCCCCACCGCCAGTGCCTGGCTCGCGAAGCTATTCGCTGTCGCCCCTATCTTCAGTACCCGTATTACCCCGCTTTTTCGTTCAAAAGGCCTGAAAAATCGAATAAAGTACAAAAATAACCAATAATCCCAGACCTATCGGATCAATATAGATTATTTTAGTTCTTGACGCTAGACTCATTCCCTGCTAACGTACAATGTATAGTATTCATGGGCAAGTCGCAGGGCTGTTCCCTGCTCTACACTGTCATCATTGTGGTGACAGCTGCACTAATACCGACTATAGTCAAAGTGAGGAAAATGCAATGAAACAGAAAAAAGGGTTTACCCTGATCGAACTGCTGGTGGTGATTGCCATCATCGGTATCCTGGCAGCTATCCTGCTGCCCGCACTGTCCCGTGCACGCGAATCCGCGCGCCGCGCCAGCTGCCAGAACAATCTCAAACAAATGGGCCTTGTCTTCAAAATGTACTCCAACGAGTCCAAAGGCGGAAAATACCCTCCGCTACAGGGCCTTGCGCTCTACTATACTGATGGTACGGGTAACCCAGGTCCCGGTTGTAATGGACAGGACGAGCCCGAGCTTTTCCCCAATACCCTCTCGGTGTATCCTGAGTACCTTAATGACTGGAATGCTGTGGTATGTCCTTCCAACCCGGATGCTTCGGATGATGTGGAAGATTCCATCGCAATCATGACGGAAGATACCTGTACATACCGTGGTCATCCCGATAACCCATCCGAGTTTTATCACTACATGGGTTGGGTTTTCGACCGTGCCAACGGTGACGATCCCATCATGAATGGCGCTGGCAACGAATTGTCTTTGCAGACTATCGGTGTTTTGCTTTCTATTACCGCTGCTGGAGCATTTGGTAATACCTACCAGG
>CALAXS010000746.1 GCA_937895305.1 uncultured bacterium | reverse complement strand
CCCAATAGGTATGTCCACCACCGGGTTCCACAATGAGCTTTACCGCTAATTTCATCTCTTCATATTTTGTCTTCAGGATCTCGGACTGCTGCACAGGAACCGTCTGATCTTTATCCCCATGAATCAAGAGTAACGGAGGGTCATCCGATGTGACATGATAAATGGGTGAAATTGATTTTAGTTGTGCGGGCAAATCGGTAATGGTCCCGAACATTTCCTTAAATAAGTCAGGACGCGCTGCCTGGATCACCTTGTAACCGTCCGAAGCACCCCAATTGATAAGGTCTGTTGGCGGGAACCAGGACACAATGGCCTGGGTACGGCAGCTTACGCGCTCAATGGGATCCTTCGCATCCGGATTTCCATCCTCGCCCGTTAAGCCAACCATCAGCGCCAGATGCCCCCCGGAGGAACCACTGGTGATGCCTATATAGTCCGGGTCGATGTCGTACTTAGCGGCATGTAAACGTATAAATCGTACCGAGCGGCGAATGTCCTCAATCATTTCGGGAACCTGAAAGCGTGGCCCACTGCCGTGGCGAACAATAAAAACAGTGAACCCGTTATGCAATAGCCCCATGCCCCAATGGTCAAGTCGGAGTTTAGTGACCTCTTCCATCGTGTTCGGTTTGCTCGACTTCCAACTCCCACTGGATACGAGAACTATGCCCTTGCCATTGCTGTTTTTCTCGGGAGTCAATACGTCAAACGTAAGTCCCATGCCCTCTTTTTGACCATAGACTACATCCTCAATGGCGGTATAGGGAACCACCAGGGATTCAATACCGGCATGACAAACCCCTGCGAAGAGGAGGAATGCGATACCAAGTATGGATAGGGCGATTTTATGTGGGTGAAGATGTAACATGTAGGCTCCTTGAAAATGCGCTAGCATCAACGGACGATAACAATACAAAGTTCGGGGCTGATGCACCTAGAATATAATAAGTGGACCAACAAACTAAAGCACCCTGGAAATAATTGGAAACAAGTATGGCCTAACAGGTAGTCTACAGATCAGTTTTAATCCGACTGGAAACATCTGGCCGCAGGACTCCGATGAGCGGGCTTTCTGGTCTTTGGTACTCTCCCAATAATGCGTCTGAATAACGGTGAAGGAACACAAAATGTCCTATTATTCACGAATCGTGCTATGTGTACTCATGGTTGCCACCCTGCTCGCCTTGCCTGCATTTGCAGAACTTCGCGTAGGTGCAGCGTCCACCGCCATCAACCCGGAAAAGGGTACCTTCTTGGGCGGCTATGGACAAAACAGGCAATGCACCGGGGTTCACGACAATCTATACGCTAAAGCCGTCGTCTTTGATGATGGTAAATTACCTGTTGCGCTGGTGATTCTGGATTCCGTAGGTACCCAATACGACACCATCCAGCTGGTGCGAGAGCGGGCCAGCGAACTCACCAAAGCGGTATCCATTCCGCCCGAGCGTATCATTGTCTGCTCGACCCATACCCACTGTAGCCCGGACAACATTGGGATCTATGGTCCCGACCAGATGACCTCCGGTCGCGATCCCGAATATATAAGGGGCATGGTGGAAGCCGCTGCGACCCAGGTAGCCAAAGCGGCTGCATTGCTCAGACCCGCTACCCTGAGTTGGGCAAAAGCCCGTGGCGGTGAGTGGGCGGTGAATGATTGTGAGCCTGGTGATCTGATTGAAGATCTGACCATCATCCAATGTCTGGACGCCAAGGGTACATCCATCGCCACCCTCACCAACTTTGCATGTCACCCCACGGTGCTGGATGGCGATACCACCGAAGCCAGTTCAGACTGGGTCGGTGCCTTCTACGCTTCTATGGCAGACGCAATGCCCGGCGAGCACCTCTTTCTTCAGGGGGGCATCGGCGGCTGGATCCAGCCCGAGACCCCGGAACGCACCTTTAAACTGGCCAAAGAATACGGCGACGATTTGGCGCAACGATCCCTGGCTGCGCTCAAGAACGATGTTCCTGTAAAAGGCACTGACATTCGTTTTGCCCATAAGGTCTTTAATATGCCCAATGCGAATGAAGGCTTCGCGCAACTCTCCGCCATGGGAATTATGCCCCGCGGCATTACCGATGGTATAGAAACTGAAGTGGCCTGGTTTTCTGTGGGAACAGCTCAATTCGCCACCCATCCCGGCGAGACGGCCCCCATCTTCACACGCGCCACCGAAGCACTCATGGACACCGAACCCAAGCTGGTCCTCGGCCTGGGCCTGGACGAACTGGGCTACATCCTCAAGCCGGGATACTTCATTGATCCCAAGGCCATCCCACACGCTGAATACCTCACTGCCACATCGCCCGGACCTGAATCAGGACCGAGCATGATGAAAGCGTTGGAATCTATTATTCCTTGAAGAAAGCAACGAGACTATTGCTATCTTCGATAGAGT
>CALAXS010000745.1 GCA_937895305.1 uncultured bacterium | reverse complement strand
GGCCAGCGGCATCCATCCATTATACCCTGAATATGCTTAAATCCTCTGCACACCAAGGAGATGTACACTATGATTGAGGTCAAAGACCTCACAAAAAACTATGGCGACCTTGCTGCGGTTCAGGGTATATCCTTTAACGTAGAGCAAGGTCAGGTCATCGGTTTTCTCGGCCCCAACGGAGCAGGGAAAAGCACCACCATGCGCATCCTCACCGGCTTCTTTCCAGCCAGTGCCGGCACAGCCACTATCGATGGATTCGAGGTGCACCAGCATCCCATGGAAGTGAAACGTCGTGTGGGTTACCTGCCCGAGCGGGTCCCGCTCTATGAAGAAATGACGGTCAAGGCTTTTCTCACCTTTGTGGCTAATAGCAAACATCTCAAGCGAAACGCTATAAAAGGTGAAATAGAACGGGTACTCGATCGCTGTGGGTTAGAACCCATGGTTTCCCGAACCATCGGCCACCTTTCCAAAGGCTATCGTCAGCGCGTGGGCCTTGCACAGGCCATCCTCGGTGCGCCCCCTGTACTCATCCTCGATGAGCCTACTTCAGGTCTCGACCCGAAACAAATCATAGAAATCCGTCAGATGATCAAGAGTTTCGCGGGGGATCATACGGTGCTTATCAGTACCCATATCCTTCCGGAAGTATCTATGGTTTGCGATCATGTAATCATCATTAACAAAGGCAAGGTCGTAACCCGGGACAGCATGGAAAACCTGACGGCCAAGGGAGGCACTTCCCTGGAGGATGCCTTCATGGCAGCCCTCGCGAAAGATGGGGGGGCAGCATAATGACACCTATCCTTACCGTCGCCAAACGCGAATTTGCAGCGTTCTTCCAGACCCCGGTGGGCTACGTCATCACGGCTATTTTTGCGGCCATTACGGGCTTTGGTTTTGTCATGAACTTCTTCATGTATGCCCAAATATCCCAGGCACCATCGACCCACGGTTACAGCACCATGCCGGACTTTGAAGAATACGTGCTCAGTCCCTACCTGGTTTTTTGCGGCCTCATGATCATGTTTCTGTCGCCACTGATTACCATGTGGCTCCTCGCGGGAGAACGCCACAAGGGCACCATCGAACTACTGCTCACGTACCCCCTGCGTGACCGTGACATCATCTTCGGTAAATTTCTGGCCGCAATGGGTATTGTAGGGGTATTGCTGCTTGTCATCGCGGTGCATCTGGGCATTATTTTCGCTTTCGTTGATATTGAGGTTACCGTTCTGGCCTTCGGTTTGTTGGCGGTTCTCCTTATGGGGGCGACCTTTGTCAGCCTGGGTCTGTTTATATCGTCCCTAACACGGAATCCTACGACCTCCGGTACCATTACCTTTGGTCTTTGTCTGCTCTTTTTCATTATCAGTTCGGTAGGCGATAAATTGCCCGAGGGCAATCCTGCGCCCGAAAACCTGAATGCGGGCCTTCGCACGGTCGTGGGACAGATCTACACCATTGCCCGAACCTTCATCCAGGAACTGGCGGTTGATGCCCATGCAGAAGAAATGGCGCAGGGTATATTTCAGCCCCAGGACATTGCCTATTACCTGCTCATTACTTCATTTTTTCTCTTTCTAACGTTTCGCGCGCTTGAATCCAGAAACTGGCGCGCCTGATTCGGAATTAACTTCACAGGAGATCCACCTTGCGTCGAATCACCGGTATCGCAGCCATCCTCCTCCTGGCTGTCGCTCTGAATATCGCCGTGGCCACCCAGACCCTTTTTGAAGCGTCGGTCCTCGTTCCCCTGGCTGCGTCCCTTGTGGCTGCATTACTATGGCTGGCCCTCCTGATTAAGCAGGCTGCCAGCACCAGCCTCCGTCAGGGTCGCGTCATGGGCAGTATGAATGCTGCGCTTGCCTCTACCTTCTTTCTGGGCATTTGCATGGTCCTGTACGTCATGGCCCAATCCATGGGGGTTTCCCTCGACCTCACCCAGGAAGGTCGTCGCTCATTGAGTCCCCAGACCATCCAGGTACTGGAAGCCATCAACAAAGAAGTCACAGTGACCTGTTTCTTTCTGGATTTGGACGACGAGTTTGTCCTCACCGGCCACGAAAAATCAGAACGCTTCCTTGAGCAGTGTCTGGAATATACAGATTTGCTGAAGGTAGAAATCAAGGATCCCCAGCTGGACGTTGGCGTAAAGCAAATGGAAGCCATGGGGCTTAACTTCGCTTCACCCCAGGGAACGATTGTGATTCACTCGGGGGCGCGGAAGCGGGTCATTACGTTGGGCGGTGGGTCGCCCCGTCTTGAGGAACGGGATTTCACCAATGCTCTCATCAATGTGGTGCGTGCATCAGAACCAAAGGTCGCCTACCTTACCGGGCACAACGAAGCAGACATGGCTGATGATAAAACACCTGCAGGCGCAGGGGGTATTATCAAAGTACTCTTTAACGAATCTTATCTTGTAGAACCGCTCAGGCTGGATCTGACGAACCCGGAAATTCCCCGCGATTTCGATATTCTGGTGATCAACAATCTCAGGCAAGATCTTCACCCCAATGAAGTCCAGGCCCTGGAAAAGTATATGGATGACGGTGGACGTCTTTTTCTCATCCTGGACCCCTGGCTCTCGGTCCAGGATGGTGTGATTAACCGGGAAGTGTTTCGCCCCTGGCTTGAAGAGCACTATGGTGTAAATATTGCCTCCAATCTGGCGATGACCAATGCCGAACAACGCAACCAATTTGAATTAAACCTGAGTCCTGACAATACGGCCTATAACGATTCGGAGCAGGAGGCCGCTGCGTACCGGGGTGCCTTTAACGCCAATCACCCGACCACCCACAATTTTGATCAGACCCTGCTTCTTAGCGGTGTGCGTACCGTGAGCCCCACAGAGAAACTGCCCGAGGGCGTGGTCGCAACCACACTGTTGCGTTCACCGCCCCACTTTTGGGCGGAGACCGATCTCATCTCATTGCAGCAGGGCGAAAAGGCCCAGCATGATGTTGAAGAGCTCCAAGGCCCCTTGTCCGTTGCAATGGCAGTGAGCAAGACAACCGATATTGTCATTGAAGGAGCTGGGCAGATGCGACAGGCCAGAATGCTTGTGGTGGGGAATGCCGGATTCGCGACCAACGAACTGTTAACGGCCATTCCCGGCCATCTTAACTTTTTGCTTAATGGCTTTGCCTGGCTTGCCGAAGCGGAAGAACTTATCGCTATCCGCCCAACGGGTAAGGAAGATCCCCCCCTGGTCCTCAATGCGATGCAGCAACGCGTTATCAGTTGGGTGGCCATCCTCTTCACGGTACAGGCTATCGTCATCGCAGGATTTATTATGTATCTGCTTCGGAGGAAACATCAGTGAAGTTTCGCAATACCCTGCTCCTCGGGCTGGCACTCATCCTGCTCTGTGGTGGCTATGTCTACACCCAAAAACGCAATGTAGATATTAAGGAAGAAAGGCAGGCGGCAAAACGGCTCTTCGATTTTGAACCCACGGCCATAAAAGAAATGCGCATCCAGCGCTTGGGCGAGCCGGTCAGTTATGCTGAACAACGCGAACCCGGGGTGTGGGCCTTTATTGAGCCGGACCCGTCTGTGCGTGCCCTACAGGTTCTCTGGAATCGTGTTGCAGATCGCCTTAGCAAGCTGGAAAACCAACGTACCTTGAATCAGGATCAGAAAGACCTCGCAATCTATGGTCTGGAGGAACCTGTCCTTGAATTCACCTTTACACTGGATAAGCCCAGGACCCTGAAATTTGGCAAGCTCGAACCGACACAGGTCAACCGCTATGCACTCATGGACGGAATGATATTTTTAGTGGATGAGAAAACAGCCTTCTTCGAGCTGAACCGTTCTTTGTTTGAATTACGACATCGCTACCTGGTTAACGATCGCAATTCACCCTTACGTTCGCTTGAGTTTGCACGTATCTGGACACAGGGCATGGCGGATCAGGCCGCAGAAGAGGGCCAGGATTCCGGTATGGAAATTGGTGAAGAATCCACCCCCGTAACCATTGAACGTGAAAACGGGGAGGCCCCCTGGAAAATGACCTCGCCGGTGCCGGCCTATGGTGATCAGGATGCCATAAAATTACTGGTCGATGAAATTCAGTTCGGATTTGGTGAAAATCACATTGACCATCCTGCGGACCTGCGCGACTATGGTCTGGAGCCGCCAGCAGCACGAATCACGGTTGTGGACAGTAACAGCGATACGCCCCAAACCATCTTTCTGGGCGACTATAACGAGGATGAGCGTCTGGGGGTCTATGCCAGGCGTGAGGGGGAAAGCGCGGTGTTTACGATTACACCGCACCTGCTTACGCTATTGCCCATTACCACAAGTTCCCTGCGTGATCGTCACCTCTTCACACAATCGGTATCGGAACTGGAATCCCTCAGCATTGAATACGAGGATGACAAACTGGTGCTTTCTCGCGACGACGGTATCTGGTCTCTGAGCTCCCACGACTACACGGATATTCAGGAATTGGCTATATCGAATTACCTGGCCCTGCTCAAACAGATTGAAATGACTGGATTCACACAAGATACAACAACAGAACTCGTCTTGGGCACGCCTGAATTCACGATCACCGGAAAAGCTGCGGGTAAGGAAAGCCCTTTTACCCTGAAATTCTGGTCGATTGAAGACGATGATGAGTACATGTACGCCCTCCAGGATACGGGTGACCTGGGCCTCCTGGCCAGGCAACAAGCTCTGGCCCTGAAAGCCACCACCAATAATTTCAGGTCCCGTGAGCTATACAGCTTCAACCCGAATCATGTGGTGAATTTCCGGTTTACCCTGGACGGAACAGAATACTACACGGATAATGTCCATAATTTATGGCTGCTCCGTGAGCCTGAAGGCTACGCTTTTTCTAACCAAAGTGACCCGAAAAGTATGCTGCAGATTCTGAGTAGCCTCAAGGGAATGTCTATTCTCGAAGAAAATACCGCCCTTCAGGGCCTCTTCGGCTTCGATGCCCCGGTGCTTAGCGTTGCACTCATCCTCAAGGATCCAGCCAATCCGGACGCAGAACCGGAAAATCTGGGCATCCTCACCGTCGGGAAAGCCGATGCCGAGGATCCAGGTTACCGTTTCGCTACCATCAGTACACGGGAGGGCGTATTCCGCATTCCGCAGGATCTGCTGGATATTTTCCGTGATGGAATTCGTGGTTTGCGCAAAGTTTAAAGCAGCGTAAACGATCTGTTTTAGCACTATTCTCTGTTCTTCCCCATGATTCCCTATTTTCGTCTGCGGATGTGTCCATTCGGACCTGTCGGGGGTAGCACTTGTCATTTTGCTAAACAGTATAATTAATTTACAAATTCGGTAAATAGTGCAGCCCTGATTTCTGTGCTATGGTCCCTTAA
>CALAXS010000744.1 GCA_937895305.1 uncultured bacterium | reverse complement strand
AGTATGGTACAAAGGACCAGAGGATGTAAACCGAAATCAAAGGGTTCACATTCAAGTTCCAAGTGCATTTCGTATATGAACCCAGGGTGACTTTTTATCTGTTGAAGCGATCGATCGCTATTTTGTAAACTTCCCCTCTTGAGACGTTTACAGCGTTACCCCCCCGATTGAAAAAATGTCAGGATAGAGGCTATTTATGCTCCACTGTATTTCCCCCATTGATGGTTCAGTATATGTTGAACGGCCCTATGCAACGGACGCGGATATTGCAACCACGTTGAAGCGTTCCGTCAATGCGGGCCAGACATGGCGCACGTTGGCATTGGAAGAGCGTGCAGCCCTGTGTGCCGCTCTGGTCGATGCCTTTATCGCCAAGGCGGACGTGCACGCCACCGAACTCGCCTGGCAGATGGGCCGCCCCATTCGTTATGGCAAAGGCGAAGTCGCAGGCTTCGAAGATCGTGCCCGCACCATGATCGCCATGGCAGAGGACGCATTGGCTGATATTAACCTTCCTGAAAAGCCCGGCTTCACGCGCTTTATTCGGCGTGAGCCTGTGGGTGTACTCCTCACCATTGCACCCTGGAACTATCCTTACCTTACCGCAGCCAACAGCATTATCCCTGCGCTTATGGCCGGGAACACCGTTATCCTCAAACATTCCCATCAGACCCCCCTCTGTGCAGAGCGCCTCGCCGAAGCCGCAGAAACGGCTGGTCTACCCGAAGGTGTCTTTCAATATCTCTTCCTCGACCGCACGCAGACTACGGATCTAATCCAGGCACCCGAGATTAATGCCGTAGCTTTTACAGGCTCTGTGGCAGGCGGTGCCCAAATCGAGCAAGCCGCTGCGGGTCGTTTTATCCCTGTCGGTCTCGAACTGGGGGGCAAAGACCCCGCTTACGTCCGTGAAGATGCCAATCTGGCCCATGCTATCGAAAATCTGGTGGATGGTGCCTTCTTCAATTCAGGACAAAGCTGCTGCGGTATCGAACGTATCTATGTTCACGAAACCCACTACGACGCATTTGTCGACGGGGTCGTCGCCTTGACCAATCAATATGTGCTGGGTAGCCCCCTCGACGAAGCAACCACTCTCGGTCCTATGGTGCGCAGTTCTGCTGCTGACTTTGTGCAGGGCCAAATCGACGAAGCTATCGCCGCTGGTGCCAAGGCTCTCATCGACCCGACGCAGTTTGATGCGCATCAGCCAGGCACCCCTTACATGGCACCGCAAATCCTTGTGGATGTTGACCACACCATGCGCGTCATGACTGAAGAAAGCTTCGGGCCGGTGGTGGGCATTATGAAGGTAAAGTCCGACGAAGAAGCCATCGCCCTCATGAACGACAGCGACCTGGGACTCACCGCCAGTATCTGGTCCCAGGACACTGCGGTCGCCCTGGCCCTGGGGAGCCTCATAGAAACAGGCACTGTATTTTTGAATCGTTGTGATTATCTTGACCCAGAACTCGCCTGGACAGGCGTGAAGAATACTGGACGGGGTTATTCCCTTTCCCGTCTCGGCTACGAACAACTGACCCGGGCAAAGTCCTACCACTTCCGTACGGAAGTTTAATGGGAGTTGTCCACATGAATACAGACCATTTGCAACAAAACCCGGCTCTGCTCATTGCGAAGAGTGCAACGACGCAGCAATCTGTCTTCCCTCGTTCCCATGCTCTGCGTGGGAATGCATACGAGGCTTTACCAATTACGCACAGAATAAAACGTACACACTTTCATCTCACCCCATCCGTCATTGCGAAGTGGCTCCGCCGACGTGGCAATCTCTTGCTCGCAACAACTGGACAGTTAAATCGACTCCACCCCACCTGTCATTCCCAACTCGATTGGGAATCCCCCTAACGGTATTCAAGCTCCCAGTCGCAGCAAAGATTAACTTTTAATATAAGCCAATAAAAAAATTATGCAGGACAACAACAACTATGGAACTTAAAGGTAACTGGAATTATCCCACGAACATTCGTTTTGGCGCAGGCCGAATTAGTGAACTCCCCGCCACCTGTAAAGAGCTGGGCATGTCCAATCCCTTGCTCGTCACCGATCAAATGCTTTCGCGCCACTACATTGTTAGTAATGCCAGGGATAGCTGCATTCAAGCAGGTCTCGGCTGCGAGGTCTATAGCAGGGTCAGGGGCAATCCCACAGGTGAAAACGTGTCCCAGGGTGTGGTCGCATTCAAGGCAGGCAAGCATGACGGCGTTATTGCTTTTGGTGGGGGTAGTGCCCTGGACGCAGGGAAAGCCATCGCCTTCATGGCCAATCAGGACCGCCCCCTCTGGGACTTTGAAGATGTAGGCGACAACTGGACCCATGCTAAAACGGATGGACTGGTTCCCGTTATCGCTGTACCAACTACATCCGGTACAGGTTCTGAAGTCGGCCGTGCCAGCGTGATTACAGACGAAGAAAGCCACGTTAAGAAAATTATTTTTCACCCCCGTATGTTACCGGTCATTGCCCTGTCAGACCCGGAACTTACGGTCGGACTACCTGCAAGCATCACTTCCACAGTTGGCATAGATGCCCTCTCTCATAATATGGAAGCTTACTTTTCGACCAGCTTTCACCCCATGGTACGCGGTATCGCTGTAGAAGGGATGGGTATGGTGAAAGAATGGCTTATCCCCGCATTCGAAGATGGTACAAATATCGATGCACGGGCCCACATGATGGCGGCTTCCCAAGCAGGTGGGGCCGCCTTCCAGCGCGGTCTTGGTGCTATGCACGCCCTGGCCCATTCTCTCGGTTCTGCCTACAACATGCACCACGGATTGCTCATCGCTATCCTCATGCCTTATGTGCTCGAGGCGAATCGCCCTGCTATTGAAAAGGACGCAGCATACCTCGCACAATGCCTGGGACTGGACAATGGACTGGACGGCGTGTTGGAATGGGTGCTGGAATTGCGTAAGGCGGTGGAGATTCCCCACACACTGGCTGAAATAAATTTGAACGACGATGAAGCAGAACGTATCGGCGCCATGGCGGTTGTCGACCCCTCCGCAGGGGGCAATCCAATTCAATTTACCGCAGCCCAGTATTCACAAATTTTTAAAGCAGCAACCCACGGCGAATCTGTAAATATTTTGTAAAACGCACACAGGAACGGAAACCCTTTATGAACGAAGCAATGACAGCGGAGCAGGTGCGGGACTACATCGCCACTAACGAGATTCAATACATTAAGGTGGGGGTCTTTGATGTGGATGGCGTATTGCGCGGTAAGTACATGCATCGTGACAAGTTTCTCAGTTCTCTGAAAAAAGGCTTCGGATTCTGTGATGTCGTCCTGGGCTGGGATTCCAACGATCAGCTCTATGACAAATCCACCTTTACAGGCTGGCACACCGCCTACCCTGACGCAGCAGTGCGTCTAATTCCTGAAACTGCGCGTCCCCTCCCCTTCGAAGAAAATACCCTCCTCATGCTCGGAGAATTTGAAGGAACTGCCGAGTTCGTCTGTCCACGGGGCATCCTGCGTAAAGTCCTCGACCGTGCCCAAGGCCTGGGCTACAACGTGAAGTCCAGCTTTGAATTCGAGTTTTTCCTATTCGAAGAGACGCCCCATTCCGTTCGGGAAAAGGGCTATGCCGATTTAAAGTCCATCACACCGGGCTTCTTCGGCTACTCCATGCTGCGTAGCTCGGTCCACTCTGATTTTTATCATGACCTCCTGAATATGTGCACCGAAATGCGCTTCCCCCTCGAAGGTCTCCATACCGAGACTGGACCCGGGGTCCTGGAAGCCGCCATACAGGTGAGCGACGGGCTGGAATCCGCCGACCGCGCTGCCCTCTTTAAAACCTTCACCAAGGTCCTCGCCCAAAAACGTGACTGGATGGCCACCTTTATGGCCAAGTGGTCCATGGACTGGCCCGGTCAATCCGGGCACATCCACATCTCTCTCCAGGATGACAAGGGCAATGCTGTATTTCACGACGAAAGCAAAGCCGGAAACATGTCCGACGAGATGCGCTGGTTCGTGGGAGGCCAACAGGCCCTTATGCCCGAACTCCTCTCTATGATCGCCTGTACCGTTAACAGCTATACCCGTCTCGTGCCCGGATTCTGGGCACCCACCACCGCCACCTGGGGCGTGGACAACCGTACCTGCGCCCTGCGCGTTTTTGAAGGCGGCCCCGACAGCCAGCGTGTGGAATATCGTGTGGCAGCAGCCGACGTGAACCCCTATATCGCCCTCGCCGCATCGGTGGGGTCCGGGCTTTGGGGCATCGAAAATAAAATCGAACCTTCCGAGCCTGTCGTCGGTAACGCCTACGAAAAGAAATTCCCCAAGAAGATGGCCCTGCCCGAAACCCTCTACGAAGCCGCAGGGCGTCTACGTCAATCCAAGGCCGCCATAGACCTCTTTGGTAAAGACTTTGTGGAACATTACGCCCAGTCCCGCGAATGGGAAGAGCGCGAATACAGAAAGTCCGTTACCAATTGGGAAATGGACCGCTACTTCGAGATTATCTAGCCCATGAAAAAGCAGCTTCTCGTCGTGGAAGGCAATGCAAAGGCAACCAGTCAGATCATGATTGATCTCGGTGCCCGGCCCTATGCCGAATCCTATGCAGCATTGCTCCAAAACCTTTCGCCCGAAGTGGAATGCACCATCCTGCATCCAGCGGAAGACGGCCCGGACTGCCTGCCCCATGGGAAAGCCTTCACCGATTACGACGGTATTGTCTGGACGGGTTCCGCGCTCAACTGCTACGACACCACGCCTGAAGTGCTGCATCAGATTGAAATGGCCAAGGGGGCCTACCCTTCCGGCGTCCCCATCTTTGGGAGCTGCTGGGGGCTACAGATCTTTGTGGTGGCTCTGGGCGGGAAGGTACGTCTTAATCCCAACGGTCGCGAGATTGGTATCGCGCGTGACATCACGCTCAACAAAGTGGGAGAGACCCACCCCATGTATGCCGGGAAAGGCAAATGTTTCGATACCTTCGCTGTACACATGGACGAAGTTGAAACGCTACCGCCCAACGCCACTCTCCTCGCCAGCAACGCCATGTCACAGGTCCAGGCACTCACCATCGAAGAAGACGGCAATTCATTTTGGGGCGTTCAATACCACCCCGAATTCGATTTTCACACCATGGCCGTTGTTTACAGACGCGTCAGCAAGGCTTTGGTTAAGGAAGGTTACTTTGACGATGACCATGCTGTCCAGGAATATGCTCGAGGGCTTGCTGCAATTCGCCCCGAAGATTCCGATGCGATTCAGCATTACGCAATCCCTGCCCACATGCTGGATGCATCACACCGCACCCTCGAAATCAAAAACTGGCTTAACTGTAAAATCCTCACCTAGACCACCTATTTGTTTGTCCAGGGGTTGATGATATTAATGCCACAATCTTTAAAATCTTTAACGTTTCTCGTAGCTATGGCGGCGTTATGGCTTTTGGCAATCGCTGCGATCATGAGGTCGATGGCATCCGTATTGAAACCGGCTTTTTCTCTCTCTGTAGCAATATCCCCATAGATATATGCGGCATCCTCATCGAAGGCAAACACGCGACCGCTAAATGCTGTCTCGGCAAAACCTCTGAAATTGCGTTCCAGTTTATTGCGCCGTTTCCCCTTGGCCAGGCGCAGAATTCCCCGTTGAATTTCAGCGATAGCAATACTGGTCAACGCCAATTCCGTTTGCTTTTGCTGTTCAACCCACTTCAAAACGGCCTGTGCAGGTGCTTCCCGCATCAGTTCTGATACGACATTGGTGTCCAGTATTATCATGCGTCGAATTCAACATCTTCGCGTGCAGAAGAACGCCCGGGAATGTCCAAATCTACGCCAGCCTTGGGCCCAAAAAACTTCTGAGCACAATCAACAATTTTGGGTTGCATGAAATCTTCCAGACGCGAAGCACGTTGCAAAATATGACGCGCATAGGACTCCAGTGAAACGCCAGATCGAGCCGCCTGAACACGTAGAATTTCCTTGGTGTTACCCGGAAGATCACGAATCGTAATATTGGCCATTGTAGAAAACTCCTTTATGCAATCATTGTACTCAATGCAATCAATGATGTCAATTGGGTTTGGTGCTAAACCGCCTTCTGCTCGGCAGGGCCACACATAGGCCAATCGGCAAAATTCTGACCCTCTGTCCTGTTCCAGCGGGGTTGCTTCTGAGATAGCTGAAAGGCTTCGTTCAATGTCAGCTCCAAATAAACCGCTCCACTGGAATGGATGATTTTACGACCTACCTGGGCTTTCTCAATGTGTACATCTTCATGGTGGTGACGCATGGCGTGTTCTCCTTTGCTTGCGTAATCGACTTTAAATTGCCTTCTGTCACTACTATCGCAATCACCATGCCAAAAACAATATTC
>CALAXS010000743.1 GCA_937895305.1 uncultured bacterium | reverse complement strand
GATGTAGCCACGAATGGTATAGAATCCTTTACACCCTTACCGCATTATAATGGTGAAGCGTATCAGGGTGGTGAAAAATGGCCCGATGATACGTTGGGATGGGTGCAGCTTACTGCTATGGGTGGTCATCCGGGCAACACACACGATCATGCTGTGATACGTCGGTGGACAGCACCCGTTACGGGTACTATAGATATTTCCGGGCGTATTGCCCATGAGCGCACCGAGGGTGATGGTGTCATGGCGCGCATTATCAGTAGCCGTCACGGTCTCCTGGGCGCATGGTCCGTGCATAACAATCAGGCCGATGCCAATTTTTACAGCATTGCTGTGGAAGCAGGCGATGTCATTGATTTCGAAGTAGACATTAAAGTCGGACTCAGTCATGATACATTTAACTGGTCTCCCGTAATTTCACTCAATCAGAACAATGAGACCACAGTGGAGCCACGAAGCTGGGATGCCAAAGCTGAATTCGCAGCGCCCTATGAAGCGTTGCCCATACCCCTCACGCCATGGGAAAAATATGCACAGGTCCTGTTGGCCTCCAATGAATTTCTGTATGTAGACTAGCAAACTCTGGCAAGGAACATTATGCGTCACCATCGCCCTAACATCGAAGATGCCTTCCTTTCCCGACGTGATTTCCTGCATCGAAGCGGTATGGGCATGGGTGCTCTGGGTTTGGGTACGCTGTTGAATACCCCGACCAGCTTTGCCAATTCACCGCTTACGCCCAAGCCCGCCCACTTTCCCGGACGTGCCAAACGGGTAATTCATTTCTTCCTCAATGGAGGTCCATCGGCGGTTGATACCTTTGATTATAAGCCTGCGCTGGAAAAATATGCGGGCAAGAAACTGCCTATGGAGTACCTCCGTACAGAACGCAAGACAGGTGCCGCATTTCCTTCGCCCTTCAAATTTAAGCCCTATGGTGAAAGTGGCATTCAGGTGAGCGAGATTTTTGAGAAGACCGCCGCCCACGTAGACGATATGGCGGTCATCCGCTCCCTCACGGCGAAGGTACCCAACCACGAGCCTTCCCTCATGCTGATGAACTGTGGCGATGCCGTCATGAGCCGACCCAGCCTTGGCGCATGGCTTAATTATGGCCTTGGCACAGAAAACCAGAACCTTCCCGGCTTCGTGGTTATGTGCCCTGGCGGGTACCCCATCAAGGAAGCAGAGAACTGGCGATCCGGATTCCTGCCGGGTAGCTATCAGGGTACCTTCATCGATTCCAAACACACCCAAATTGAGAAGCTCATTGAAAACATAAAAAATAAAAGCACCGACAAGGAAGAGCAACGACTTCAGCTGGATTTACTCCACAGCATGAATGCTGAACACGCAGTAAAACGGGCACATGATGCCCGACTTGAAACACAAATCCAGTCGTTTGAACTTGCTTACCGTATGCAAATGGAAGCAGCCGATGCCTTTAATCTGGAACAGGAACCAGCGCATATACGCGCACTCTACGGCGATGGTGTTCATGGTCGCCAAACCCTTATTGCACGTCGCCTCCTTGAGCAGGGTGTACGCTATGTTCAGCTTTGGCATGGTGCGGGTCAACCCTGGGATAATCATGATGATATCGGAATCCATGCCAAACTGGCCCGCGAAATTGACCAACCCATTGCAGCACTCCTGACCGATTTGAAACAACGGGGCATGCTGGAAGATACCCTGGTCATCTGGGGCGGTGAATTCGGTCGCACACCTACCGTAGAACTGAAGCCCTCTGGCGAACCCATGAAAGGCCGTGATCACAATCCCTATGGATTTACCATGTGGATGGCTGGTGGTGGTATCAAGGGAGGCACCGTCTATGGCAGTACGGATGAATTCGGTTTCAAGGCCGAAGAAAATCCCCTGGACGTACATGATCTGCATGCCACTATCCTGCACCTTATGGGCTTCGATCATGAGCAATTTACATATCGCTATGCAGGGCGCGACTTCAGACTCACCGATGTTCATGGAAATGTGATTCAGGATATCCTTGCCTAGGTCGTATGTAGTATTACCATGCTGGATTCAGCTCTGATAACTGTGGATTAGATGCGTTAGTAGCTGAACTTGTCGAGTCGGACCTTGCCGCGAAAGGTCCAATAGATCACTGCGGTATACGCCAACACAAAGGGCATACCGAGTAAAGCTATGTTCCGCATAATGTACAGGGTCTTTTC
>CALAXS010000742.1 GCA_937895305.1 uncultured bacterium | reverse complement strand
CCCGCACACATGATCAACGGGTGCGCAGTGGTGAGCCGTCGGTTATGCACGACCTGACACCGGCCCAATTCAACACCATGATTGCCATCCGGGATTTGGAAGAAACCTCGGTAAAGGAACTGGCAGAACACATGCATGTTTCCCCACCCTCTGCATCCACCATGGTGGATCGCTTGGTAGAGATGGGGATGCTGGTCCGTGAACAGAGCAGGGTCGATCGTCGTGAAGTGCGTATACGCCACTCAGAAAAAGGCCATGCCAGGCTTTGTGTATTTGAGCAGGAATTTTTTGAGACCATAGGCGGTCTTTTAGAGAAGGTAGGCCCGGACGATGCCACGCGCTGGTGCGCGGTCTACGACAAAATATATGACATTATCCAAGCAGAAGATACCGCAAGCTACACCATAGCAAAAAAGGCGAATACCAATGACTGAAAATGAGAATAACGAAGGGCAAAAAATTACCCACGTCAGCACACCAAACGAAAAACAGGCTGCCCACTTTGCGACTTCGGTTTTACCCAGGATTGTTGGTTTTTCACTTATCATTATTATAGGTATAGTCGGGATGATTTTACTATCGAACATGCGTAAAGCCCCTGCGCATGTCGATGTCACAGAAAATGCCATTAGTGTTACAACCATTGAAGTTAATCCTGAAAATGTCCCGGTCTCCATTGCTGGTTATGGTCAGGCACGTTCACGGGATGTCGTATCCATTGCGCCAGAAGTTCCCGGTAATGTGGTGGCAATCCATCCGCAACTGGAGCTTGGTTGTCTCATAGCCAAAGGGGATGTGCTTCTTCAAATAGATGACCGGAATTACAAGGCTGCACTGCAACAGGCGCAAGCGCAGACAACTCAGGCAAAGGATCTCATTGAACGTTTAAAACGGCAGTTCGCTATCGATAAAGAACGTCTGGGGACCATGCAACGTACCCGTGATTTGGCTATGAAAGATTTTGACCGGGCAAGAACCCTTTTCGCAGAAGATCAGGTGGGCACCCAATCCGGTGTTGACCGTGTCGAAATGTCCTTCAATCAGGCTGATGATGCTCTTGACCAGATGCAACAGGCCATTGAACTGTATCCCATCCGGATACGGGAAGCGGAAAGTGGCCTTCAGGCCATGGAAGCTGGATTAGAACTGGCAGAGGCCAACATGGATCGCACAGCGATTCGCGCACCCTTTACTGCACGTGTGAAGCAGGTACAGGTGGAAGAGGGTCAATACATCAGTCCGGGTAAACCTGTAATGACCTTGGCCGACGATTCCCTGCTGGAAATATCTGTACCCCTGGATAGCCGGGATGCCAAATCCTGGCTCCAATTCAAGAATGGGGGCACCACACTTGATTCAGCCTGGTTCGGTGAGCTGGAGCCGGTAGAGTGTACCGTCTACTGGACCGAAAGCCCGGAGACTCATCAATGGAAGGGAACGCTTGAACGGGTACAGCAATTCGATCAAATGACGCGTACCGTCATTGTTGCAGTCCGTGTTAATGCCCAGAATGCTGCGGGGGCCGTTGGTCATCTTCCATTGGTTGACGGTATGTTCTGTGAAGTGGCCATTCCCGGCCAAACGCTTCAGAATGTATATCGTTTACCCAACACGGCGGTGAGCTATGACGGCGTGGTCCTGCTGGCTGTAGACAATCATATCAAGCGTCTTAAAGTGGATGTAGTTCGTAGCCAGGGAGAATTCAGTTTTGTTGCTGAAGGATTGAAGCCTGGTGATAAAGTAATCACTACCCGCCTGGTAAATCCCCAACCCAATGCACTGCTACGCATGCTCGATGATGACAGCGCGCAAAATGAAACGGTTACTCAGGAAAGCGCGTCATGAAAAATATATTGATCGCTTTTACAAAGCATAACGTATTTGCCAACATACTCCTGGTGATGGTTCTACTGGCGGGCGTCTTGGGTGCCATGAACATGGTGCGTGAGCCTTTTCCCGAATTCTCTCTGGACCGTGTGTTGATACGTGTGATCTGGCCAGGCCAGGATCCCGAGGAAGTGGAAGAGGGTATCAGCCGCAAGATTGAAGAAGCGATTGAAGGGCTGGAGGGAATAAAAGAATACAGCTCCACCTCATCGGAAAATATATCCTTTTTTTTTTTCAAGCAGAAGGAGGCATACGAGATGGCGCTGGTGAAAGAGCGTATCCGAAATGCGGTAGATTCCATTTCGACATTCACAGAAGAAATGGAACCTCCCATCATCGAAGAACTCGTTCTCAAAGAAGAAGTACTCATGCTGGCCCTCTCTGCTAGTGATGTGGACGAGAAGTTTCTTAAAGAATGGTCGGAAGAAGTCAAGGAAGAGCTACAGGGTATTGAAGGGCTGACACAGGTACAAGTACTCGGCTCTCGAAAATACGAAATAAGCATTGAAGTGTCCGAAGAAAAACTTCGCGAATACGGACTCAGTCTTGGTGCAGTGGCCGATGCTATCCGCTCCAGTAACCTCGACCTCTCAGGTGGTCTGTTGCGTACCAATGGCGAAGAAATTCGACTGCGTACTCTGGGCCGGAAATACACGGGTGAAGAGCTGTCCAAAGTGGTCGTGTTTGCCCGGCCCAATGGTGATGTCATTACTCTCGATCGTATTGCAACCATTAAAGATGCCTTTGAAGAGGACCGACTCATATCCCGATTCAATGGTGTCCCGGCATCCATCATTGCAATTCTGAAGACACCTGATGAAGACGCACTGGGTATTGCAAATGATGTCAAGAAGTGGGTCGAAGACCACAATAAAACAATGCCGGAGGACATGGAAATAACTGTTTGGGCGGACTTTTCCATTCTCCTGGAAGCACGCATCAATCTTCTTGTGCGCAATGGTATCATTGGACTCGTGCTGGTCTTCGCACTGCTCTGGATGTTTCTTGATTTGCGCTTAAGCTTTTGGGCGGGTATGGGTATGCCCATCAGTGTGGCTGGTGCCTTATTTGTATTGTGGATGATCGGTGCGACCATCAACATGATATCCCTCTTTGGACTCATTATGGTTTTGGGCATTATCGTGGACGATGCCATCATCGTCGGTGAGGCTATCTATGTCGCGCGAAAGAATGGCGCTCCCCCTATGGCTGCAGCTATTGAAGGGGTGACCGAAGTCGGCATGCCTGTAATCGCAGCGGTGACAACAACCATAGTCGCTTTCGTGCCACTGGCCTATGTTTCCGGCATCATGGGCAAGTTTATTGCCATTCTGCCTACCGTGGTCATTTCCTGTCTGGCTATTTCACTGGTGGAATGCCTCATCATTCTTCCCGCTCACCTGAACCACCTGCCCAATCCCCACGATAAAAAGAAGCACCGTAACCCCCTTTTCTATGTTGGTCAACGCATCCATCGCTTCACTAACGGGGGCATGGAATGGCTTGTCGAGCATGCCTACGAACCTGCCATGAAGTATGTACTGCACTTTCGCTATATCACCATGGCATCAGCCATCGCTTTGATGCTTGTCACGCTGGGGCTGGTGCAGGGGGGCATAATAAAATTCATCGTATTTCCGGAAATCGACTCAGACTTTATTACTGCAACCGTAGAATTCCCAAGTGGCACGCCCCTCTCCGTCACGGTGCAGGCGATTGATCATCTGGACAAATCCTTTGACAAGGTTGCAGAAAACCATACAACACTCTCTGGGGATCCCCTCGTTAAAAACAAATTTCAATTGTCGGGTCAGACCATATCGGACGATATCCCCAGACGAGGCAATAATCTTGGTTCGGTTCGTATTGAATTACTGAAGAATGATCTTCGGGGTATCTACTCAGAAGAGCTCATGGCTGAATGGGAACAGGAATTCGGAGATTATCCCGGTGTGGATTCCTTCAGTGTGCAGGGCATGTCCGCAGGCCCCCCCGGCAAGCCCATCGAGATCTGGATTCAAGGCCATGCTCAGGAAGATATTTTCGCTGCTTCCGAAGATCTTAAAGCTAAACTGAATACCTATGACGGGCTCTATCAGGTTCAACACGATTTCCGGCCCGGGAAGACGGAGATGCGTCTATCACTCAAACCCGAAGCACGTGCACTGGGGGTTACCGTTGCCGACCTTGCCCGACAGGTCTATGCCGGGTATTTTGGGGTTGAAGCGGTCCGGCTGCAACGTGGGCGCGACGATGTTCGTGTCCGTGTTCGGTATCCTTCAGAGGAACGAAAGGAATTAACGGACATTGAAAATGCCCGTATCCGCACGGCACAGGGCGTAGAAGTACCCTTGCTGTCTGTGGCTGATGTCCACTACGCCCCAGGATTTACAGACATCAAGCGGACAGACGGTATGCGTAAGTCCACTGTGGTGGCTGATGTAAACAGTGCCAAAGCCAATGCGCAAGAAGTGTTCGCCGACATGGAAAATGGCTATTTTGCAGAGCTGATGAAGAAGTATCCCGGCATAAAAATTTCACAACAAGGTGAAAAGAAAAACATGACGGAATCTTTGGGG
>CALAXS010000741.1 GCA_937895305.1 uncultured bacterium | reverse complement strand
TGTTCGGTATTGACAGCACCCGGCAGGGTGGGTGATACTGAGACAAAGTAAGTTTGAACTTTTATTCAAACAACCATTTATCAAGGAGACAGCGTGTTATGGCCAGCAAAACTGTACAGGGGGCGGACAGTACCCGCCGCGAATTTTTCAAGACCACAGGTGCCACCGTCGTCGGTGCTACTGTTTTAGGCGCGACCCAGGTCGCACGTGCTGCATCTACTGATGTGTTGAAAGTGGGCCTCATAGGTTGTGGTGGTCGTGGTTCCGGCGCGGCACGCGAAGCGCTGATGGCAGACGAAAACACCGTCTTGTTCGCCATGGGCGATGCATTTGCTGATCACCTCGATACCAGCTACAGTAAATTCAAAGGTTCCGATCTCGATGCCCGCTTGAAAGTAGACGATGCCCACAAGTTTGTTGGCTTTGACGCCTACCAGAAGGTCATCGACTCCTGTGATGTCATTGTCCTCGCGACACCGCCCGCCTTCCGTCCCGAGCACCTGAAATATGCCGTAGAGCAGGGCAAGCACATTTTCTGCGAAAAGCCTATTGCGGTTGACCCCGTGGGTGTACGTTCCGTCATGGAAACCTGTGAACTGGCCAAGAAGAAAAACCTTAGCCTGGTTTCCGGCCTCTGCTACCGCTATCAGTTTGCGAAGCAAGCGGTTATTGGTAAAATTCATCAGGGTGGCGTAGGCGACATTATTTCCATGCAGACCACCTACAATACAGGTAGTTTATGGTATCGTGAGCCCACGAAAGACTGGACCGAGATGGATGTGCAGATGCGCAACTGGCTCTACTTCGACTGGCTTTCCGGCGACCATATTAACGAACAGCATATCCACAGCCTGGACAAAATCCTCTGGGTTATGGGTGATGTAGCCCCCAAGAAGGTGACTTCCAGTGGCGGTCGCAGCCAGCGCACCGACGAAAAGTTTGGCAATGTCTATGACCACTTCAACTCCGTCTACGAATGGGACAATGGCGTACGCTGCTTCAGCTCCTGTCGCCAGTGGGAAAGTACCTCTACCGATGTCTCCGACTGGATTAACGGTACAGAAGGCGTTGCGGAACTTCAGTCCGCTACCGTGACCAGTCGTGGTGGTGATACCTGGAAACACAAGCAGGATGGTCCGGATAACATGTACCTGAATGAGCATGTTGCCCTCTTCGATTCCATTCGCAACGGTAAAGCCATTAACAATGGCGACTACATGTGCAAGAGCACCATGATGGCCATTATGGCGCGTATGTCTGCTTATACCGGCAAGACTGTGACCTGGAAACAGGCCATGGAATCGGAATTGGACCTTACACCGAAGAAGCTGGCATGGGGCGATAATGCAGTAAATCCCATCGCACGTCCCGGCGAAACCAAGTTTATATAACAGGAGCAAGCAATGAGTATTAGAATAACACGTCGTGATTTTGCCAAGGTTGCTGGTGCTGCTGCGCTGGCGGGGGTAGGCGTACTCGCCCAATCCACACCGGTAAAAGCCGGTTCCAACGCGGGTGTATTGAAAAAAGCCCTGAAGTGGGAAATGATCGACGAACCCGAAATGTCCGTAACGGACAAGTTTAAAATGGTTAAGGAAATTGGTTTTGAAGGCGTAGAACCTACCGCCGATTCCGTGCGTAAAGTTGGCGTGGCGGAATTCGCCAAGGCCATCGATGCATCCGGCATCCCGGTTCACGGCATCGTTCAGGGCTGGACCTTCAGCGGAATTAACAAGACCGCAGACTGGGCCAAAGAACTCGGCGCAACCAGTGTGCTCATTGTTACGGGAAAAGTTACCGAAACCATGCCCTACGCGAAGAACTGGGAAGTCACACAGGCTGAAATGCGCAAGGCGATTCCCCATTACGAGCAACAGGAAATCCAGCTGCTTATCGAAAACGTATGGAACAACTTTCAGTTGAGTCCCCTCGAAATGGCCTATTACATCGATGAGCTGGATAGCGAATGGTGTAATTCCTATTTCGATATTGGTAACGTACATCGCTTCGGTTGGCCGGAACAGTGGATTCCTGTGCTGGGTGAACGTATTAAAAAGCTGGACCTCAAGGAATACAGCACTGAAATACGCGACAAGCAAGGCCCCTGGAAGGGCTTCAGTCCTAAAATCGGCGACGGTACCATTGCATGGGACAAGGTGGTTGAAGAACTCGCCAAGATTAATTACTCTGGCTGGGTCACCGCAGAAGTCGGTGGCGGTAACCGCGAACACCTCGCTGATATTGCCCAACGAATGGCCAAAGTCCTCGATATCTAGTTATAAATCTGAATCAAAGTATCAAGGCGACCTTTCGGGGTCGCCTTTTTCGTTCTTGACCCGCTTCACTAGAATGTGTCAGGCTGCGCAGATGTTGTGCTGTGCATTAAATCATTCACAAAAGGGGCCACCATGCGTGCATTGGGTAAATTCCTGAAGGTTGTATTCATACTTGTGCTTGTTGTTGTGGTAGTCGGAGGGATTGTACTGACAGTCTGGGTGGATCAAAGCGCCAGATCTGCACTGCCTCGCTACGATGCAACTGTTCAACATGCCTCTCTTCAGGGCGAAGTCCAGGTCCTGCGCGATGAATGGGGCGTACCCCACATCAAGGCGGATCACGAACTGGATGCCTATTTCACCCTGGGCTTCTGTATGGCACAGGACCGCCTCTTTCAGATGGAATTGATACGCCGTCTGGCCGCAGGTCAGATTTCCGAAATCGTAGGTTCGTCGGCTCTGCCCATTGACCAGATTGTCCGGGGTTTCCGGCTCCTGCCCAAGGCGGAAGAATACCTCGCTATACAGCAAGACCAGTACCCCGAAATCACGGCCGTGTCCGAAGCTTTTGTTGCAGGCATCAATCACTTTATGGATACGGAAACCCTGCCCTTTGAGTACAAGGTACTGGGTATTCCCGCGCGACACTTTACTACGATAGATTGCCTGTCCGTAGGCGCCATCCTGCCCATCAGTTTTGCCGATGGGCTTCGCGAAGATTCACTTCATTCCGTGCTCCAGGCTCGTCACCCAGATTTACCTATTGCCGACCTCTTTCCCAACTACACCAAAGGTGAGCCTGTCACCATCATGGAGACCATTGAAGAAGCAACGGCCATCTTGCGCGGTGAAGTGGAAGCACCTGTACCTGCGGAAACGCCTGAAGATGGGGGAGAGGCACAGGCCAAGCTGGATGTTATGGAGGCACTGCTCGCAGCGTTGAATCCTATAGCAGAACATTTCGGCCCCGCCATGGGCAGTAACTCCTGGGTGCTATCCGGTGACCGTACCCAATCCGGCAAGCCCGTTCTCGCCAACGATCCCCATATCGCTTTTACCAACCCCAGCATCTGGTACGAGGCTCATATTACGTACCCCGATTTTAACTGGTATGGTTTTCACCTGGCCCTCATCCCATTTTCCTTAATCGGGCACAACGAAAACCACGCCTGGGGCCTCACCATGTGGGCCAATGATGACCTGGATCTGTATCGAGAGACCTTTAAAGAAGACGACCCCAACCAGGTGATGTACAACGGCGAGTGGGTTGCGGTACAGGAAGAAACGGAAACCATCAAAGTACGTTTCGGGGACGATGTACCCGTCAAGGTGCGCGTAACGCCCCACGGCCCGGTCATTACCGATTTGATGCGCTTGCTAATGGATTATGAAGGCCCGGACGTGGCCATGAAATGGGTATGGCAGCACCTGGACTACACCGACATGGTGGGCTTCTATCGCATGGCCCGCGCAAAGAACATCGATGAGTTTGAATCCGCAGTAGCCCTCTGTACCTCGCCAGGGCTCAACGTGTCCTATGTCGATGCCGAAGGCAATATCGCCTGGTGGGCCGCAGGCCGTGTGCCCATCCGCCCGGACCATGTGATTCCCAATCGTCTGCTGGACGGTGCATCGGGTAAGGACGAATGGCTGGGCTATGTCGATTTTGCAGACAACCCCAAATTGAAGAATCCGCCCTGGGGCTTTATTGCCACTGCAAACAACCGCTCCACCGTAAAGCCTGTGGGTGCTGTGAAAGATCTCCAGGGCTACTGGCAGCCCATAGACCGCGCCAAGCTTATAGAGCAAGCCCTCGACGAACGCGACATCTGGGATCTGGACGGGTTAAAAGCATTACAGTTTGATGATCAAGGCGCCTGTTTCCCCGACGTGGTGGAACGCATGGTAGAAGCCATGGGGCCCCTGGAAGGGCAACTGGGGGGTGTGGAAAAAGCAGCCCTCGACGCATTGAAAAACTGGGATGCACGCCACGGTACCGAATCTACGGGTGCCAGTATTTTCTGGGTCTGCCAGGAATACATCGCGAAAGGTGCCTTGCTGGATGAAATGGGCGAGAACGGATTCATGACCTATCAGAGTCTTGCCGACAGCTGGAACTTCTTCAAGTGGTTTGTCCAGACCGAAGTTAGCCCCTTCTGGGATAATGTAGAAACCAGTGAGACAGAAACCCGACAACAGATTATCCAGGAAGCCTTCGGGAAAACCGTCGCCACCCTGCGCGATACTTACGGCGACGATGTAAATACCTGGGCCTGGGGACAAGTGCACACCATGGAATTTATGCATCCCTTTGGCTACATACCCGGCCTCGGCAGCATTTTCAACATTGGGCCCTTTCCCTCCACCGGGGCCAACCGCGTCATTAACAACATGATCTTCACCGGAGACGACGGCGAGTACAAGGTCGTCGCAGGCCCGTCTACCCGCCGCCTCATCGATTTCGCTTCTCCCGAAGACGCGCTGGTCATCCTGCCCACCGGGAACTCCGGGCATTTCAAAAGTCCCCACTATGACGATCAAGCCGTGAAGTTTATGCACGGCGAATACCGTCAGGCCTACCTCGACTGGGACGAAGTGGTCGCCCATAAAAAACATGAGATGAAGTTGTCCAGGTAAAGGACAAAGAAGAGAATACCTTAACGCAGAGGCGCGGAGAACGCAGAGGGAAGAGGGCGGAGGGGGAGCTGGAAGTGGCTTAACGCAGAGGCGCAGAGAACGCAGAGTGGAAGAAAGAGGGAGCGGGAGGCATCACGCGAAGGCGCAAAGTCGCTAAGAGAAGGGGTGGGTGCTCTTCCCTCAACTCGTCATTGCGAGGAGGCTCCGCCGACGCGGCAATCTCTTGCTCGCATGGACTGCAGAGTATTAACAACGACTCCACCCCACCTGTCATTTCCAACTTGATTGGAAATCCCCCAACGGTATCCCAACATCCAGTCGGAGTGGGGATTAGCCATATTACAATTCCCGTTTTTCTCTCCCCCTCTGCGTTCTTTGCGTCTCTGCGTTAAGGTATTTCTCCCCTCTGCCTCCTACCCCTCGTCCAACGTCAACGACACCGAGTTAATACAATACCGTTGTCCCGTCGGCTTCGGTCCATCGGGGAAGACATGGCCCAGGTGCCCTTCGCAACGACTGCAATGGACCTCCGTACGCACAGCGCCCAGGCTATCATCTACTTCAGTCTCCACGGCCTCAGCATGAACAGGCTGAAAATAACTGGGCCAGCCTGTGCCACTGTCAAACTTATGCTGCGAATGAAACAGTGCCTGCCCACACCCCGCACAACGATAGATGCCAAGGGCCTTGGCGTCATGATAGGCCCCGGCAAAGGCACGCTCCGTGCCTTGCTCGCGCAAGACCCGATACTGTTCCTCACTCAATGCTTCGCGCCATTCAGCATCTGTCTTGTTTAGCTTGTGCTCATCCATCTTTACGCTTCCTCAGTAGTCTCGGGTGACTTAAATCCAACCATCGTAATGGTAGCAACAATACCCACCAGCATACCCAACCACGGTGTTTCTGCAAAGAGGGCCAGGGTCACAGCCGTGAGCAAAGCGACACCCCGCTCGATCTGGTTTTTGGTAATCCCCATGGCCACATAGGCACATGCGAATCCTGTGAGGACCAGCGTTAACGATAGGGCAATCCCCATGAGCGGTTTCAGCCCAAGCACAAGGGGGCTGACCATATACAGGAGCGGTATCCCAAAGACGTAATAGGACGTGATGCCAGAAAACAGGCTGTCCACTTTGTCGCGACCTTCAGCCCAGCGTTGCACCACGATGACTTGCACCCCGGTCCAGAGGCAACCCTGTGTGGGAAAGAAGGGTGCGAACAACGCCATAAGCGCGTTACGAATAGCAATGGAGAGGTGGCTGCGGTTGATGTTGAGATCAATTTTCTCATCAGGCCGTGCGGGCTGCGCGGCATGAAGAATTTCGGTGCCCGTAATAAGATCACCGAAGAGGATAACATAGCCCATACAGGCCAGAATGATGACGCCGGGGTCGAGGAGCATAGACATGGGTGGCCAGCCAATACTGAAGGGGGAGGCCTTCGCAAACATACCTGCAAAGTCAGGCCACATAATCAATGACGCTGTGATTTCTTCCATGTTGTAGGTGACCTCACCGAAGAGGGGGCCGAGGATAGCAGCAATGAGGAAACCGGGAAGAAGACCCAGGCCAGCGAATAATGCGAGGGCCTTGTTATTTTGTTTCAGGACCATGACGGGGATAGAAAACGTGAGAATGAGGCAGATACTTACCGCAATGACCGTGGTGTAGGGCTGTACATGGAGGAACC
>CALAXS010000740.1 GCA_937895305.1 uncultured bacterium | reverse complement strand
GTCAGCGAATCTTGATTCGCTTCATGCTATGCATAGCATTCTGTAGTTTCGCCCCGGTCACTTTCGCATCTGACACCCAATTTATTGTGGTCAATTTGCAAGCTTCTGAAATAAATTCAGAAACCTTCCAGCAGATTGCAGTGCTGGATTCGCGAAATGGTGATGTGCGGGTGGGTGTGGCGACCATCTTTTCTTATTTTAATGGGCCCCATGACATCGTCCGTGAAAACATCGAACGCTTTCTACAGCTCTCTCAAAAATTTAAAATTCCGGTTGTGGTGCAGTTGGATGGGGAACAGTGGTGGGGCAATCGGCCGGATCTGTGGAATTGGTGGGACGCGGATAAGCCGGGCTATGACCCTGAAAACCGGATGAATGTGGAGTGGATTGGATGGAGCGCTGACTATGCCATGAAAATCGCATGGCGAAATTGGGGTCAACAGATTCGGGTCTTACCGCCACCCAACCTGATGAGTCCGAAGTATCGCGAAGCCTGCGACATAGAGATGCGGCGCCTGGTTCCGGTCATTATGGATTGGTGGAATGCGCTGGTGGAAGAAGACAAAGATTTACTTATCGCGCTCAAGCTGGGCTGGGAAAGCAGCATTGGTGTTAATGCATTTTACTACCCGGATGGTAATCGACTGCGTGATTTACCCGTTGCGCAGGACCCCACCTATGGACTTATCAGCAGCCAACTTCCTGGTCGGGGCGTGGTGGCCACGGGCTATGCGGCGATAAATACCCTGGAGCTGGCCAGTGATGGCAAAATCAAGGAGGCCCATCAGGTCGCGGTGGTGCAACGACATCTGGAAGATCTTTGTCGTGTTGCCAGCGAACTGGGCGTTCCGCGCGAGCGACTTTTTACCCATGTGGGCGGTTGGAAAGATGGGGAGTTGCTTTATGATGCCGCCCTCAATCCCTATGCCAGTCCGGGCTGGAGTTTTTATAAACACGCGCGCGACCCTAAAAAAAGCCGTGGCATGTTGCGGGGGCGTAAGGCCAGCGATGCGCAAACTTGGGGCGCGGTGGAATGGTTCCCGCAGGGGGCAACCACCCAGGCGGATTGGCAGGAGGCCATGGCAAATACCTTTGCTGTGCCGGGGTGTCGATACTTGTGTATCTATAACTGGAATAGTATAGCTACGGATGACAATGCATTGGGTGCGATAAAGTTTTTGTGTAGGGAATAGCAGGTATGGCGTGCATGTGATGTCCTAAATCCCTACTTGCGTTAGGAGGGTAAACGCGGAGATTCCCGCCTCCGCGGGAATGACGATGTAATGAAACGTATATTGGTGTTGTGGGGTCCAAGGGAAAAAGGGGATTGTTAGTCATGAAATATTATTGCTTCGCGATGTTGCTGCTCTTGAGCGGATTGAGTGGTGCTGAATCACCTGTTGTCCTTGAAGCAAACACCGTACCGGAATCGCTCCACATGACTAACGTAACGGTTGAATCCATCACCCACACTAGCGTCCCGGCGCTCCAGGTAGATTTCGGCACCGACGCGGAGTGGCCCAATGCAATGTTTGTAGCGCCGGAAGGGGGTTGGGACTGGAGTGACCATGTGGGGCTGCGGGTCACGTTGTATAATCCGACGGAGATGACGGTGGATGTGGCGATGCGTGTGGATAATGAGGGCGCTAATGGCACGGACCATTGCAACACGGTGGATGCTGCGGTGCAGCCGGGCCAAAGCCTGGAGCTGGGTATGCGTTTTAATACGGGCGGTACGAATACGTTTTGGGGGATGCGGGGCGTGCCCATACCGGGGGCGACGGGTCGGGGCCCGGTATTGGACACGGCGAAGATTACTGCGTTTCAGATTTACCTGAATCGACCGGAGGAAGTACACACGTTGCTGATTACGGACATTGCGCTTTATGGCGAGGGCGGGTCGCTGGAGGATCTTATCGCGTTGCCCTTCATTGACCGTTATGGTCAGTACATGCACGCGGACTGGCCGGGGAAGTTGACGGAGGAGGCGCAATTCGCAACGCGACGTGCAGCGGAGGAAAAGGCGCACAGCCTCTCCCCCACCATGCCGGACCGGGATAGCTATGGCGGTTGGACTGGTGGTCCACAGTTGGAGGCGACGGGCTGGTTTCGCACGGAGAAGGTGGAGGGCAAGTGGTGGCTGGTCACGCCGGAGGGGTATCTCTTTTTTTCGACGGGCATGAATTGTGTGGGGACGTGGGCGAGTACCTTTGTGGAGGGACGAGACGATTGGTTCGCGTGGCTCCCGGAAGAGAACGACCCGGTCTTTGGAAAACGCTATGGCTATACGAGCGGGGTCCATAGCATGGCGGAGCCTATCAATGGTGAGGGGCGAACACTGGGCTTTTACACGCTCAACCTGATTCGTAAGTACGGGGAGACCTGGCAGACGGACTGGCAAAACAGCGCGTACCGTCGGCTGCAACATTGGGGATTTAACACCATCGGCAACTGGTCCCAGAGCGATGTGCTGCGCGAGAGTCCCCTGCCCTATATCCTTTCGACCACCATCAACAATGTACCGCCTATTGAGGGCGCTATCGGCTATTGGGCGAAAATGAAGGATGTCTATGACCCGGCTTTTGTCCCCGCAGTGGAACAGGCCGTTGCAGGCATCACCAAGGGACACGCGGACAAGCCTATGTGTATGGGCTATTTCCTCGACAACGAACTGGCGTGGGAAGGGGTGGAGAATGGCGCGTTGCTCAGTGGTAACGACCAGGCCTGTCGCAAGGTGCTCATCGAGCAGTTACAGGATACCTACGAAACACTGGAGGCTTTTAATGCTGCGTGGGAAACGGGGTTTGATGCGTGGGAATCGCTGACAAAACCAAAGCGACGCACCAAAGCAGCGAAGGCGGACCTGGAAAAATTCCTCTATGACTTTGCGTTGCATTACTTCAAGACCATCGATGAGGCCATGGAGCGGCATGCACCGAATCAGTTGTACCTGGGTTGTCGCTTTGCCACGGCACCGCCTGCTGCGGTGCGAGCCTGTGGCGCAGTGGCAGACATCGTGAGTAATAACCTGTACCAACGGAAAATTCGCTGTGAGCGGTATTACCCGAATGATGACTTTGACAAGCCGCGCATGATTGGCGAGTTTCATTTTGGCGCGCTGGACCGGGGCATGTTTCACACCGGGCTGGTACCCACAGAAAGTCAGGAAGAACGCGCTGCGAGTTACAAGGCCTACGTGGAGAGCGTGGCGGATTGCCCCAGCTTCGTGGGTGCCCACTGGTTCCAGTATGTGGACGAAGCCACCACAGGTCGTCCCTATGACGGTGAGAATTACAACATTGGCTTCGTTACCGTCACCGACACGCCCTACCCGGAACTGGTGCAAGCCGCCCAGGAAACGCACCGGGGTATCTACGAACGGCGGTATAACGGGGCGGGCAAAGCGGAATAGGGCAGGGTGGCGCAGAAGATCCTATAAACCTTGTCATTCCTGCGGAGGCAGGAATCTCCGCCTCAGCATGCTTAGCCAATATCGGGACGGAGGTTCCCGTATTTCGAACAAGCTCGCCTGTTCAAACAGAATCTCTCGCTTACTTATCCTGAAACAATACCTTGCGGGGAATCTCCGATTCCTTGCCATCGGGAGTAACCCACTTCACCACAAGGGATCCATCGCCGGTAGCGTTGAAGTAGTCCACGCGGATGGGGTGCAAGCCTTTCTCCAGCGGGATACGGCCCAGGCGGTCGGTGGGGGCCTGGAGATAGTCATTGGCCACGACCTGCACATCACCGATGTAGAGGTTAGAGCCGTCGTCGGAAGCGGTGACAAAGCCCCACACGCCCCGTTCAGGGATATCGATGTATCCCGAAAAGCTCAGCGCGAAGTGCTCGTCGCGCTTTTTGTATTTCAGGTCAAAGTCTGTAGCATTCCCGGTGCTGGTGGGCTCGGCCACCTTAATGTCGTTGAGGGACTGCCAGCCGCCTTCGTAGTAGGTGAATTTCATGCCGCGACGGAGGGCCTCTTTTTCTGCGGCGGGTTTCAGGAAGTCGCTTTCACCGAGTTTTTTGAAGGTGCGTTCCACGACTTCCATGCCGGGCGTGTCGCCTACATAGCCCATGGCGCGCACAGTCGTGGTTGCGTTGATGCTAACGGGCGTTTCATAGCGGGTGCCGTTTGTGCGGGTGGGTTCGCTGCCATCGAGCGTAAAGTAAACCTCCGCATTGCCGGGCTGCATGGCCATGGCCACATCGAGGGTATCCACGAAGCCCTTGGTGTCGGGCGCGATGACGACCTTGGGTGGCCCTGCGAAGAGGGACAATGTGGATAATGTTGGGCTGGCCTTGGCGGCGAGGATGTTGAAGCGCACCTGGTCTGTAGTGACCACGTCGGTACGGAGGATGCGTTTCCAGCCGATAGAGGTGCCCTCGGCGATGGTCGTCCATGCACCGTCTACTTGGGCCTCCACCGAAAACTTGAGGATACGCTGACCCAGCTCGATGTACTCCTGGAGCACCACATGGTCGAAGGTGGTGGGGGTATCGAAATCGAGGGTTAGGCTGGGTGTGGTCACACCATCGTCGGTGGACCAGTAGGTTTTACGGTCGCCATTCACCGCATTGGCAGCGGCGAATGTAGCAGCTTTACCGCGTACATTGTCAGCACTTGCAGTAGCGTTGAGCGCGAGGTCGGTCTTGAAGGTAGCGTCACGCAGGGCCTTGAAGCCGCGCAGGGAAGCGAGGTCAGCGTCATGGATACGCCCGCGTTTGTCGGGTGGAACGTTCAGCAAGAGCGAAGCACCGCGACCGACGGATTCGTAGTAGATGTGCATGAGGTTTTCGGGGCTGCGCACCTGCGTGTTCTGGTCGTCGTGATAAAACCAGCCGGGACGAATGGAAACGTCCACTTCGGCAGGGAGCCACAGTTCACCGTCGGCATGACCATTCACGCCTTCGCGATAGTTCACCATGCCGGGGGCCGGGTCCGTACCCTCCACACTGGAATGGGGCGTATAAGTGTGCCAGCAGGGGTCGCCTGCATAGCCGCTCTCGTTACCGACCCAGCGAATGTCGGGACCTACATCACTAAAAATCACCGCATTGGGTGCCAGCTCGCGGACCAAGTCCCAGGTTACTTTCCAGCCGTAGTAGGTGGCACGGTCAATCTTGCGCTCTTCATTGGCACCGCCGTACCAACCCGTACCGCCATTGGCACCATCAAACCAGACTTCGGAAACCTCACCGTACTTGGTGAGTAGTTCGCGCAGTTGATTTCGGAAATAATCCACGTATTCGGGGCGTGCATATTCAGGATGGTTGCGGTCCCAGGGCGAAAGATAGATGCCGAATTTCAGGCCCAGTTCATGACAGGCTGCAGCGACCTCACCCACATAGTCAATGGGTCTGGGCGCATTGGCCACATCGTGTTCCGTGAAATCCGAAGGCCAGAGGCAGAAACCGTCGTGATGTTTGCAGGTAGGGATGACCGCGCGCATGCCCACTTCCTTGGCCTGCTCTACCCATTCGCGGGGATTGGGGTCGCTCGGTACAAAGTCTTCGGGCTTCTCATCGCCAAAGCCCCACTCGCGATCGGTGAAGGTATTCTGGGTGAAGTGGAAAAAACCATAGTATTCCAGTTCGTGCCAAGCCATCTGGCGTGCAGTGGGGATGGGTAGCACGGGTTCGGGGGGAAGGACTTCGGCGACCAGGGTCGATATTGAAACCAGACTGAGGGTGATTGTAGTTAAAAATTTTTGCGGGATAGACATGACGGAGATTCCTTCTTTCGCGTTACTTCTCTGTATTGGACAGACCTTTATGGTCATAGGTTTCCAGTGCGGTGATTAGTACGCGAAGTGTGGCTTCCAGGGCCTCGGGGCACATAATCGACCAGTGATCGAGACGCGTATGATAGTAGTGCGCAGGCGCGGGGTCCATTGCGGCCATGGTAGCGACACGCATTCCCCCTTGTGTAAAGGCTGCGCCATCAGACGCTCCGAGAAAGATGGAACCATAGGGGTGATCATACCCGCATTGTTGCATGGCATTTTGTAGGAGGGCACAGACTTCTTTGTCCAGTGGGACTGTTGCGTTCAAATCCCGATTATAGACTTTTAAATGCTCTGGCTCGCCCATGGTATCCATGACAACGAAGATGGTTTCTACATCGTTATAGTCCTGGGCGTGTTTTTCGCACCAGGCTTTAGCACCACGGAGTCCCGCTTCTTCGGAGCCGGTAATCAGGACACCCAGCTCTGTGTTTTCCAGATTAACCCCGGCGTCATGTAGTGTTTTGAAAAGGCCCACCGCGCTGAAAGTACCACTCAGGTTATCGTTCGCACCGGGCACCACACGGGGCGAGGTCATTAGCAAGCCAACGAGGGCCGTGGGCGCGATCACCAATTGAATCATTCCACAGACCTGCCAGAGCGTCCCCAAATCACCACTGAGTCCACCGCCGAGGAGGAGGACTATAATATCCGTCGCACATTTCAGGAGCAGTCCCAACAGACTCAATGGAATCAGGATCTTGAAAAGCCTGGGTGCATGGTAGTGGATGAACCATTCGTGGGTAGCATCGGCATGACCATTGAGTA
This sequence comes from uncultured bacterium, assembly GCA_937895305.1. Lineage (GTDB taxonomy): Bacteria > Hydrogenedentota > Hydrogenedentia > Hydrogenedentales > JAEUWI01 > CALAXS01. The sequence goes on along the minus strand of CALAXS010000740.1, from coordinate 2,687 downwards.
TGATACGTCGCTTAATTTCACCTTTGGGCTTACGGGTGGCATACACATTATGGGATGTGCGCTTGGGAAAAATGGGGTCGAGGAATCGTTTATAGCGAAATAATTCCTGATACACAATTGTAACGGCAAGGCCACTGAGAAAGGTTGAAGCAAGGGGGGACCACCAATACACCATCGTAGCCAGCAGGACGAGCAAACTGGGAATGACCTGTTGTCCACCCAGAAAAGCATGGGGAGCCACCTGAAAGGATTCTATAACGGGAGCACTATCACTATAGCGCGCGAGGGTCTCCTTAATATGCTGTTGCGTTTTATACTCTCCCGCGCTGCCGGGTGAACGTGGACTAAAATTTTCGATTACATAGGTCGCCTCATCAATAATGTAACGAACACATGATTTAAGCTGAGTATCATTGAGCATTGTCACAGGTATCCTTATTCCGGCAGAGCGAAGGCCACGTAAGCATTCCCGGCGTCTTTACCAATTTTTCCGCCTGCGGCGGCAATGACGATGTACTGACGCCCATTAACCTTGTAGGTCGCCGGGGTCGCGAAGCCTGCAGCGGGTAGGGGCGCGCGCCAGAGTTCTTTTCCGCTTACCTTGTCGAAGGCGCGGATAAGCTGGTCTTTGGTGGCGGCAATAAAGACCAGGCCCCCGGCAGTGACCATGGGGCCACCATAATTTTCCGTACCACCCAGACGATAGGTCTCATCGGCCAGTTCCGGGTTTTCACCCAGCACGATCTTCCATAAAATTTCGCCCTTATTCATATCAATAGCATTTAGGGTGCCCCAAGGCGGTTTCACTGCGGGGTATCCCTCGGCATCGAGAAAACGGTTGTAGCCTGTGGTGGTGTACCATCGATCTTCGTCCGGGGTTTCGCTTTCGGGAACCGGGATATTCACCGCGTTGGAGGCGTCTAGTTCATACACAAAGTCAACGACCGCATCCACCTGTTTATCATTGAGGAATTCAAAAGCGGGCATACGTTCTTTCCCGGCACGGATGATGGCCTTCATGTCATCGGGTTTATACTTTGTTTTCACATCGAGTAAGGGCGGGAATTCCTGGATAGGGTTTCCCTTGAGGTCCGGGCCGTGACAGTAAACACAGTTCTGGGCATAGACAAATCGACCCAGGCTGCTGTTCCCCGCTCCGGCTGATTTGGGAATTTCGAAGAGGGTGAGAATCCAGGGCATCTCGCTGGAATTCACATAGAGCACTGAAGAGTCCGGGTCCACCGCTGCACCACCCCACTCGCCACCACCATCGAATCCAGGGAAAATAACCGTGCCGTCGAGACTGGGGGGATGAAAGGGATGGCCCGTGATGGAACGGCGAAGACGTTCGAGCATAGCGGCATGGGCTTCTTCTGTGCGTTCTGTCACCAAGTCCCCGGTAAAAGCCTGGCGTGCGAAGGGCGGGGGTTTTACCGGGACGGGCTGGGTTTTGGAAGCGTGTTCACCAGCGATAGTGGATTCCGGTACGAGCTGCTCTTCAATGTCGAAGAGCGGCTCGCCGGTCTCGCGATTAAAGAGGAAGACATGCCCGGACTTGGTAATCTGCGCTACGGCATCAATCTTTTTACCACCATGATTTACCGTGAGCAGATTGGGCGGGGCAGGGTTGTCTCGATCCCAGAGATCGTGGTGGGTGATTTGATAGTGCCATATACGCTCGCCCGTTTCTGCATTCAGGGCGAGTAGTGTATTGGCAAAAAGGTTATCGCCCTTACGGTCGCCACCAAAAAAATCGAAGGTGGCCGCACCCGTGGGGATATAGACGATGCCGCGTTTCGCGTCCAGCGACATTCCTGCCCAGCAGTTGGCACCGCCCGTCGTTTTCCATGCTTCCGACGGCCAGGTGTCGTAGCCAAATTCACCGGGACGGGGTATGGTGTGGAAGACCCATTTGCGCTCGCCTGTCCGCACATTAAAGGCCAGGATATCACCGGGTGCAGCAGGGTGCGCCTCTGCGGTACGCACAGAGATGATGAGATTATTTTTATAGATGACACCGGGTGTGGATGAACCGATGTGGAGCTTGTTCACATCACGGTCGTAGGCGTTGCGGATGTTGACGACACCGTCTTCGCCAAAGCTATCAACCAATGTGCCGTCCTGGGCATTCAGCGCATAGATATAGGTACCCAGCACCACATAGATGCGCTGGTCCTTGCCCGATTCCCAGTACTGCACCCCGCGGACGACGCCCGTGGAACCCATGCTTTTTTCAGGTGTAAAGGTCCAGACTTCTTCGCCTGTTTCCGCGTTGAGTGCAAAGACACTGCGTTTAGCGGAGATACCAAAAAGCACACCATCCACGATGATGGGGTTGCATTGTATCTGCTCCTTGCCTTCGCTTTCGTAAAGCCAGACCTGTTCCAGCTGCATAACATTATCCGTGTTGATTTGCTTCAGGCTGGAATACTGGCTGCTGTGGTGATCGCCGAGATACCACTGCCAGTCCCGGTGCATGACCTCCCCTCCATGGGCCAGCATGCAATAAACAAAGGGTATGAGTAGTGACAGGCGGATTTTCATAGTGTGTACCGTTAAACCTCTTCATTTGCTACATCTCGTGATTAAATCAGACCCTATACGCGCATTCAAGTATCCAGTTAAATAATTCATCCGGTCTGTGTACAATGGGGTGATTCAATAAAAGAGGTGCTTATGAAAGCCAG
>CALAXS010000739.1 GCA_937895305.1 uncultured bacterium | reverse complement strand
CACCGGAGCAAGTGATCGAAAACTATCTGGGCGATGGAGCAGTACCCGAAGAAGGGTTCCCGTTACAGGCGCGTATGCGTCATATCCTGAGTGAATACAAGCGGGTTGAAATGGCACGGGATGCCCTGCTGAGTGAGGATATGGTGTTGTTTGGCAGGCTTATGTATGATTCCCATGCGAGCTGTGCCAGGGATTTTGCGATTAGTTGCAGGGAATTGGATGAGCTGGTCAGTGCTGCGAAATCCGGCGGTGCCCTGGGCGCGCGATTGACCGGGGCTGGATTTGGCGGTTCGGTCATTAGTCTGATTGCGCAGCAGGATGTTGAAGACTTTATATTGCATTTACAGGAGACCTATTACGCAGAAGAGCGTTTTGAGGGCCTGGTTCCTGTAGTGTTTGCCGCAGAAGCGGGTGTTGCTGCCGGATATTGTTAAATCCAATCGATGACTATATAATCCTCAGAGATCCTTGGGAGGAATTAATACTTGGGCGAAGACAACTTTATACCAGTCAGTTTTCCTGTTGCAGGCGGTAAAGCCATCTTTACCGCTGCGGGTCTGTTTATTTTGTTTATCACCGGGACCTTCGGTCTGGAGCTTTATCGTCGACGCCGGGAGCGCAAGCTGAAGGTGGCCGCTGAATGGCGCGGTGTGACGCAGGTGCTTCGGGAGCGGAAACTCACCGCGGAGGAAAAGACCTGTGTAGAACGCCTGGTGCAGCGTCATTTACCCAAGGCACCCTACAGTGCGGTGACCGTACGTAACGAATTCGACCATTGCGTGAATGCTGAGTTGCCCTTTAATGCCAACGATCGTGAATCGGATGCCTATGCAGAACGTGGTGTGATATTGCGCGATATTCGCATGCAACTGAGGCTGGACCGTGTTCCCCAGGGTCACCGGATATATTCCACACGGGACTTGGAACTCAACCATGAAATATTTGTAAGTACCAAGGCTGATGCGCCCGTGAGTGAGTGGAGTCGTATGGTGGTCGCGTCCATTGATGAAGGCCGTCTGTTGCTGGTGCCTGCACCGCAGGAGCACATGCCCAAATTAACGACGGGCCAGGAACTACGCTGTCGTCTATGGCGTGAAGAAGACGCGCGCTACGCTTTTTCACTAAAAATACTTAAACAGGAAATGAATCCGCCCGGATGGATTACCCTGCATACCGACGACCTGAAACGAATGCAGGCCCGTGCCCACTTTCGGATTCCCTATGAGCAGGTTAGCGATGTGGGGGTCATCAACGCCATGAAAGAAGACGATTTTCGGGATGTCCATGAGCGTGTGCTGGTAACTCGATTCCGGGGACGCTTCACCAGCCTGAGCGCAGGTGGATTTGCCCTGATTTCCCATCAGCCTGTTCCGAATCAGGTATTGTTACGGGTCGCCCTGGGCCTGGGGTCGAAGACTGAAGAACCCCTGCTGACCCATGCTAGGATCGTGGGCACCCATTCCCTGTCCGGGGGCCGTTATCTGGTTCGCGCTTCCTATGTCGCATTGAAAGAGGAGGAGCGCGAGCGCGTTGCTCACTATGTGACGAAGCGTCAGAAGTACCCCCATGGCGGCATGGAACAGTACGAAAAACCCAAGGGGAATGGCTGAGGTGGAGCAGGTTCGTGTAGGGTTTAAATTCCTGAGATCAAATCTCGGATGGGTCGCAATCTATGTTATGACCCATGTGGTGCTGATTCTGGTGCTTCGCTTCGTCACTGTAAATTTACCTGATGTGAAACCTGTTCCCGCATGGATACCGCTGGTCAGTTTAGCGCTACAGTTGGGGATAGTCACCGGGGTGTCGATGATGCAGGCACTAATTTTTATGCGCTTTGGTCGGGAAATCGATAAGCCCCTTTGGAAATGCGAGAATGATCGTGAGGCTATTAAACGATTTTTCATGGTGTGGTTTATATTGAATTTAGTATTTAATCTTGTGAATCAATTGGAGGTCAAAGCCTGGAACGCGGAGCAGATGGAGTTGGGTGCTTTTTTCAGCTTATTGATGAATATTGGCGCTATTGTTTACATTCCCATTGGCGCGTCCATCATGCATTGGGGGCGTTTGGAGTGGAAGGAAATGGGCGTGGCATTACGACCGTTATGGCGTCATATTGAGTTGCTGTTTCCGGTCTTGATGCTGGGTTACCTGGGCTACATTTTACAGGGGGTGGGCCTGGGTGTGATGCAGGGGATGGGTGTTGATCTGAAGACCACTATCGCTGCACCCGCACTTGTTATGGTACTCCCCACACTTATTGAGTTACTGGCCTTCACGGTTATGTGGCAAGCCTGTATGGCGAACCGGAACAATCCACCGGATGATAACGATTTCGACTTCTAAGAAGTGAGAAACGGCACGGTGTAGGCTGCGGAGGGCATGAGGTACCAGGTTGCCGTGTCGTTATCCAGGCGGGTACGCGCTATGGCCAGGGCTTCTTCCAGACTGCTGGCTTTCACGGCACCCAGAGCCTCCACCTGTGCGGTATCCATCTCGGTTACGAGGATAGCCTGCTTCGCCTTTTCCAGCGTGGACAGGGCGGTCTGCCCGTTAATCTCGGCGTTCTTGCGTAGCTCGCTAATAATGTTTTCGCGCGTACCGAGTTCGAGCCATTGAACAAATTTATTGCCACCGTATCCCTCGGGTGCTGGAGCGATAAAGATGATCACCCCACCGGGCTTGAGGGCCTGCCAGGCATTAAAGAGGGCCTTGTGACTCTGGATAAAGTTTTTCGCTTTTCCGGCACTGGCGATGACGAGGTCGGCCTGTTCGGTGATGGTCACCGCGTATTGGTCGCGGGCGAAGGCGCAGGCCGACTCGTGGGCGGCTATGAGATCGCCGCAAAAGATTCCCGCAATTTCACCGTTTCGATTGAGTACGGTATTGATGAGGAGGTCCACCTCGCAAAATTTTGTCCCTTCCAGCATATCCTCGGCTACGGGATTGCCTGTCAGCGCACCAATCTGTACCGCCGGGTTGAGGGTGTCCTCGTTTGGGTCCAGGTTACGCGCATGGTTATGGGCGATGGTTTCCAATCCTGCTACACCCGGCACAATGGATTTACGACCGCCACCGAAACCGCCAAAATAATGAAAGACCACGGCACCTGTACAGATGACCCGGTCCGCCTCTACCACACGGCGATTAATAAAGACCGGGGTGCCTGCGCTGGTCGTACCGAGTTCAACTAAATTGTCGGTGTCGTTAGGGTCGTGACTATAGGCCCGGTTCTTGAACCGTGTGTAGATGTCGCTACCCAGTATACGCTGCGCTTCCTCGGGTGTGGGGCCCCGGTGCGACCCCGTGGAGAAAACGAAAAAGATATCCGCCTCTATGACACCACTACCCAGCAGCGTATCGATGAGCGTGGGGAGGAGCTGCTCCACACCCGTATGGCGAAAGGAGTCGGAGACTATAATCGCTATCGACTCGCCCGGCTGCACGTCATCTTGAATCGTGGTGCTTTGCCCAATGGGATTGCATAGCGCTTGCGCTAGTATTTTCGCCGGATCAGCGATTGGGGGAGTGTCGGCAATATCCAGCGTGTCGATGCAACGGCCCCAGTCAAATGTCGCCGTTAGCTCCTGCTCACCATAGGGAATCGCGATATGCACCTGAGTACTCCTGCCTGGGGTTGTATACACAGCACAATCTTAGGGGGACAGTGCAGGTTGATGCAAGGGGGGCGAGAAGCTCTTCTCTTTTCATTCCCGCGGAGGCAGGAATCTCCGCATCATCATGCTTAGCCAAATACGAGACTGAACTTGTAGTATTTTGGTCGAATGCGACCGCTTTCCGGAGCAGAGCTCCGGTGTATGCATTCCCACGCAGAGTATGGGAACGAGAAGAAGCCGCAGAGAATGGGATGTGTTGGGGAGCAACCTATAGCGCGTTAGCATCTTCCAGGGTGGCGATGTTAGTCACTTCCGGGGCACCTTCGATACGCTTGGCGAGCCCTGCCAGGACTTTGCCGGGACCGATTTCGAGGGCATGGGTTGCATCGGTAGCACTCATGACATCAATCCATCGTACCGGTGAGTAAAGCTGGGCAGCGAGGGTAGTGCGTATGGCCTCGGGGTCGCTGATAGCACTCCCGGTGACGGAAGAAATGAAAGGGGTCTTGGGGGCGGTGAAGGTCACTTCAGCGATAAACTTTGCAAAGGCTTCGGCTGCGGGACGCATGAATTCAGAGTGGAAGGGGCCGGATACTTTCAGAGGGAGTACCCGTTTGGCACCTGCTTCTTTCAGGGTGATAGCGGCAGTTTCAAGCCCAGCTTTGGAGCCACTGATAATAGTCTGGTCTGGGCTATTGAAATTGGCAATTTGTGTACCTTCGGGGAGGGCTGCTTCAATGGCCTCTGGTGCGAGACCCATGACCGCGGCCATGCCGCCTTCGGGTATGTTTTCCGACATGAGCCGGGCGCGTTCCTTGGTAAAGACCAGGGCATCTTCAAAGCGAACTGCTCCGGCAACGACCAGTGCAGTAATTTCGCCCAGACTATGGCCTGCACATCCCGATGCCTGTATCCCCTTACGCACGAGATAGTGTGCAATAACAACTTCAGCGGTGAGTAGTGCGGGCTGCGCAACACGGGTATTGTTCAGTATGGAGGCATCTT
>CALAXS010000738.1 GCA_937895305.1 uncultured bacterium | reverse complement strand
GCTATTGATTATTAAATACATCAAAGTATATCTTTAAGTTTACAAGCTATCCATTCTTGTTTAGCCGACAGGATTCCCGCGCAGCCGGGAATGACGGGATTCGGTATCCTCGAAAAGTTGCTAGAAATCCAGTACTATCTTGTGAAGTACGTACAATCATCTGTAGCAAGGGACCGGGAGGAACATAGACCTTGAATACAATGAGTACCCGTCGTCAATTTTTAGGCATAGTGGCTGCATCCCCGCTCATCGCCCTGACAGCGAAAGTTGCACCCACACCCCGGCGCTTCTTCTTTACGTCACAGGGCAAGACCGCCATGATGAATGCTGATGGTAGCAGCCTACGCTACCTGGCCTTTGATGTACCGGATCAGGTGACCTGGCAACCGGGCGGATTCTTTCCAGATGGCCACCGCATGATTGTCCTGAGCATGGAAGCACGTCGGGATGGGCCGGGCAAGCCCTTTGATGAGTATTACCACAATACACCGACCCATATCTGGATCCATGATCTGGATGATGGATCCTTGACGGAGATTGTAAACAAAGAACGCCTGGCACCGTTTTGCACGCCCCAATTATTACTGGGTGATGAGCGCATGCTCATCCAGGTGGTGCGTGATAAAGTCGCACAGACCTTCAATGTGAATCTGGATGGTACGGACGCGAAGGCATTCACCCAGCCGGGCGAGGGGATGCCCTATGGGATGAGCCTGAGTCCGGATGGAAAACGGGTGGCCTATCATCTGGCGGGTCCACGGGGCTATGAAATTCAAACCTGCGATGTGGATGGAAACAATCGCACGCTGGTGCAGCAACTTCCTAATCATCTGTACTTTGCGCCAGAGTGGTCGCCCGATGGGGAGTGGCTGGTGTTTCAGGATTGCTATAGCGCGAAAGATCCGGGTCATGACTGGTCCGATTTATTTCTGAGTCGACCCGATGGAACGGAGCAACGCATGCTTAGCAAGGGACAAAGTATTTGGTTCGCAGCAACCTACGGCACGCCCGAAAATCACAGTGGTGGATCCAATGTACCAATCTGGTCGAAGGACGGGACTATCCTGTGTTCGCACAGGTTGCCCGATTCCAAGGTACCCTGGGAGTATCAGGCTGACCGCCCGGACACGGACCACTATAACCGGGACTATAAACCGGAACTGGCCCGGGGCGGCACAGAGATTGTGCGCATCAATCCGAAGGAGGACTCGGTTGCGAAGATTACGCAATCCGACCCGCCTGTGTGGGACTTTCGGAATAGTGAATCGCCCGATGGCAAGCAGATACTCTTTTGTCGTGCAGAGACCGGGGATACACCGGGCATCTGGATTGTAGATTCCGACGGTAAAAACGAACGCCTGCTCACCAAGGGCGTGGATGACCTTGGTGCAGACCACCCACGCTGGATGCCCTGAGACTACAATACATGACCTTGTATGCATTACCGATCAGAGCTTGAAAGTGAGGAATATAGCCGTTGCGAGCAAGAGATTGCCGCGTCGGCGGGGCCTCCTCGCAATGACGGGTTAGGTTGAGACCTAGCTGCCCCCTTGTCATCCCCGCGAAGGCGAGTATCTCCGCGTAGCACTCCCAACCCAAGTCGGGACTGAGGCCGTAGCATTCCCGGTCAAACGCTTCCGCTTTCCGAGGCAGAGCCTCGGTGTATGCATTCCCAAGCAGAGGCCGTAGCACGGCAGGCAACAGGGAACGAGGGAAATATCTTATGCGATAATCGTCTTCTTCTCCTGGTCGAACTTGGCGACCTTTTCATCGCGCATACCGAGCATAGCCATCTGAAGGACGGTCTGGGTACGGAAGGCGAGGTCCATAGGGCTCCAGGTATTCTTGTCGCGATTGAGACAGCCATCGAGGAAGTTTTTGAAATAGTCTTTCATGTTTTCTGCGCGCTCAATCTTGATGCGCTCGGGCTTGCCGGGATTGCCGCCTTCATTAACCGGGGTAAAGAGAATGTCTTCGTTGTGATTGGTAATGCTCAGACTACCTTCCCAACCGCGAATCATGGGTTGTCGCTGACCTGCACCGCGTGATTCTTCGCCGTTGAAATCGTTGGCCTGGGTACCCAGCACCGATATAGTCACTTTCTCTGGATACTTTGCAATGAGGTTGATGGTGTCAGGCACTTCGCGCAGTTCATAGTCGTAGCGCATAATACCGCCGGAAGCGACCACGGTGTCGGGGAAACCCACACCGAGAATATCGACGACCTGGGTCAGGCAGTGGGGATAGAGGTCGGTAGCGGGACCACCCGCGTAATCTTCAAAGAGACGCCAGCGGAAGAAACGATCCACGTCGAAGGGGCGTTTGGGTGCGGTGCCGAGGAAAGCATCCCAATCGAGGTCTTTGCCGGGTTTTGCGTTGGGGTCGTCCACGGGCATACGACGTTCGCCCCAGTCACCGACACGGAAGAAACCGGCCTCGCCGTGGAGCGGCCTACCGATACGCCCTTCTTTCACGAGGGCCTTCATCTGGTGCCAGGCGGAGTCGCTCATGCCCTGGGTGCCGAGTTGAAAGACCTGGTCGGAATTGGCAACCACTTCCGCGAGTTCCTTGGTGAGGTCTAACTGGGTCCAGTGGGTCACGGGCTTTTCGCAGTACACATCCTTTCCGGCTTTTATCGCATCAATGGCCTGATAGCCGTGAATGTGATCGGGCGTGGCAATGTGAACCACATCGACCGCCGGGTCGGCGAGTAATTCACGGTGGTCCATATAGGCCTTGGCAAATTTAAATTGTTTCTGTCGCGCTTCAAGGCGTGGGCGATATACATCGCAGACTGCCACGAGGTCGATGGGGTATTTATCCCGTTTCATGAGGTCGTTGAGTACGCTCATGTGACCGCCCGCGCGCCCCCCGGCGCCGATGACCGCAACACCTAGACGTTCGTTGGGGCTTTTACTTTTTGCAATGCCGGGTGCGGCGAAGGACATCGTCGCGAGACCTGCTGTGACGGTGGTCGCGGTTTTCAGGAACGCCCTGCGGTCGGTCATGGGGCTTGTGGTGGTGGGTTTGCTTTGGTCGTTCATGGGCTGGTTCTCCTGTATAGATGCAAAATGTATTGAATCGTTTTCTCTTCTGTTTTCCGGAGCAAAGCGCCGGGATATGCATTCCCAAGCAGAGCTTGGGAACGAGGAAAAATCGGTAAAATTAGTTACGGTGCTGACGTGATCCACTGTTGATACAATCCATTAATATCCTGGTCAGTCGCATGACCATCCCAGACTGCAACGCCATAGCGCAGAGTCAGGGGGCTGCCTTCGTCAATCTTCAGCGGGTCCTCGTGGTAGCGCATGGTGGCGGACATATAGGCGAAGTGTCCTGACATGGTGAACCATGTCGTGGGCCGTACATTATCCGGATGATGGAACATAGCGACGGTTACTGGCTTACCGTCGACTTTCGCAAAAATAGCGGACCAGGTCGCTTCGGTCAGTTCTTCTGTACCGCGAAATCTTTTTCCCTTGTTGCCTTCCTTATTTCGAAACGTGCAATCTTTGTCCATAGATTCGACAAAGCGCAAGCCAAGGCCATGATAGTGGGATCCGGTCAATGTAGCTGATTTCTTTCCTTCGGGAAGGCTAAACTGTGTCTCCCAGGAAAGGAGTGTTGCATCCCCATTCCCGACATCTGGCAAGGTTAAGGTACGCTGCTCGTGAAGCAGGGCTTTTTCTTTTTTGGGTGCCTTCCAGTCAATCGCTTCTACTATGCCATTAGCAGTCGTGGTGATGGTCTGGTGATGTTCACGACCGGGCTCATCCTGCTCTTCCCAAAAATTTACGTCATCTACCTTCACTGCAAACATGAGGCCGTGATGGTGGATATGATCTTTCGGTGCATCGCGCACCACATTTAAACCATTGGGCGTATAAAGTTTTTCTACATAGGGTTTATAGGCCACGTCGCCATAGCGATATACAAGGACTGGTTTATCTTTCGTGCCTATTGTCACGGTCGTATCGGTTGTAGTGCTTTGTACAAATAGCAGGGGCATAACCAAAATTATCACCAGTGCCCAGGGCATTTTGTTTCGCATTGTATTTTCGTCCTTATCCTATAGTTGCCAGGGACTCCGCAGTGGGCGGTCCAGCATATTCATCGCCTCGGCATCATTCACAATCGTTTCTTTTTCGGCATCCCATTGGATAGTGCGTCCGCTACGAATACAAGCGTTACCCAGGTGTGAAATCAAGTCGGATTGCACGGCAGATTCAACCGGGTTAATGGTCGCATCGCGACTCTGGACACAATCGATGAAATTACCGAATTGGTCCTTACTCTCGTAAAGATTTACTTCGCTACTCTTGATGCGTTGTTTCGGGAGTTTTGGATTACTCGAATAGAGTCCGCCGCGGTCAACGCTGACCCAGCCTTCGCTGCCAAAGAAGGTCGTACCATGTTCCTTGTATTCGCGATAGCCCGAAATGATAGGCTCTGCTGCGCGATGATCCATGAAGTGCATCTTCACCCCATTGGCATATTCACACTGGAGGTCCCAGGACTCAACCGTGTCGTAGAGCCCTTTCTCCGGCAACGCGCCTGTGCCTTCATATTTAACAGGGGCTGTGTGGTCGGTGTTGTTACCCCATTGCGCTATGTCCAGCGGATGGGCACCCCAACCTGCGATAAATCCAAGCGCGTAGTCGTAAATATGCCAGGCACCGTATTGGGTGCAACGGTCCACGGTGTAGGGCGCCTTGGGCGCAGGGCCAAGCCACATATCGTAATCAAGATCTTCGGGCACGGGCACTTCTACTTCGGAACCATACCGCTCAACATTGAAGCCCTTGTACTGGGTACTGATGTCGGGTGCCCAGACATCCATCCGTTCGAGGTCGCCGATATACCCATTGCGCACCAATTCACAGGCGAGACGGAAATGACGTTCAGAACGTTGCTGGGTACCGTATTGGAATATGGCTTTACGCTCATTCACGATGTCCCGCAGGGCATAGTTCCAGGCCATGGACACACCGAGGGGTTTTTCTACATAGACGTCTTTGCCCGCCTTCACTGCAGCGATGGCGATAGGCACATGCCAATGGTCAGGTGTAGCGATGGACACCGCGTCGATATCGTCGCGTGCCAACACGTCTCTAAAATCGCGATAGGCCTTACACCCTGTGTAGGTTGATGTCTTCGTTTTTTTCGCGTAATGCTCGTTTACCATCGCGGTCTGGCCTTCGCGAC
>CALAXS010000737.1 GCA_937895305.1 uncultured bacterium | reverse complement strand
ACTGAACATTTATCCCGCAGAACTGGAAATGGTCCTCCACAAGCACCCGCAAATTGTCGATGTCGCTGTGGTCGGCATCCCCGATGAACTCCGGGGTGAAGAGGTCCGGGCCTTTGTCGTATGTAATTCAGATGCCCCCCCCACGGAAAAGGAACTCCAGGCCTGGTGTAGAACCCACCTGGCAGTCTATAAATGTCCTCGCCATTTTGTACTGCTGGATGAGCTGCCTAAAACAGATTCCAATGAAACCGACAAGGCCCTCTTGAAATCACAACAGCATTAAACGGTATCTGAGGCAACTTTCTCCTGTTTCTGGCACATAGATACCACCAGAATGTTTATTCCCGGATGAACAGACCTGCCTCGCTGTGTTAAAATTACGGTCCAGGGCAAAGTTATAAACAACCAGAAGAAATATGTACACGGAATTATGTCTCTCCTAGATACCATAAACAGTCCCACCGATCTGAAATCGCTTAGCCTGCCGGATCTCGAAATCCTGGCAGAGGAATTGCGCGAACGCATTATCGACACTGTAAACCGCAATGGGGGCCACCTGGCTTCGCCATTGGGGGTCGTTGAACTTACTCTGGCCTTACACTATGTTTTTGATGTGGGCACCAACAAGGACCAGTTAATCTGGGACGTGGGACACCAGTGCTACGCTCACAAGCTGTTGACCGAGCGCAAAGATGTATTCAACACCCTCCGTAAAAAGGAGGGCATCAGTGGCTACCCGAAAATATCCGAGAGCGAGTATGACTGCTTTGGCACTGGCCATAGCTCCACCTCCATTTCAGCCGCCCTCGGCATGGCAGCCGCCCGGGACCAACAGGGTAAAGACTTTGATGTCATCGCTGTGATTGGGGACGGTGCCATGACCGCTGGAATGGCCTGGGAAGCCTTATGTCATGGCGGTCATCTGGGTCGTAAGTCGCTCATCATACTCAATGACAATGAAATGTCTATCTCTAAAAACGTGGGTGCCCTGTCCAATTATTTCAATCGACTCATTACGGCAGCCCCCTATAAACGGGCCAAGCAGGACGTGGCTTCTTTTGTGAAAAACATTGTGGGCCAACGGGTCACCACCACCATCCAGCGTATTGAACGTTCCGTAAAGGGGTTCATTACTCACGGTGAGATCTTTCAGGAACTGGGTTACAACTATATCGGCCCGGTGGACGGCCATGACCTGCCCTTGTTGATTGCGGTTTTTTCCAATCTCAAGAAAATGGAAGGGCCTATGCTCCTGCATCTGCGCACGGAAAAGGGGAAAGGCTTGAAGGCCGCTGAAGATGATCCGCTGAAGTTTCACGGAATTTCGCCGGAGACCGTGCGCAAAATCGACACCGAAGGCGGCGCTATCCCTGCCAAGATCGAAAAGCCGGGACCCGTCGTAAAAACCTTTACCGATGCATTTATGGAAGGACTGCTGGAAGCCGCGCATAAGGATGAACGCGTTGCGGGTATTACGGCCGCTATGCCCACGGGCACAGGGCTATCCACCTTTGAAAAGGAATTTCCTTCCCGCTTTTATGACGTGGGCATTGCAGAACAACACGCGGTTACCTTTGCCGCAGGTCTTGCAACGCAGGGCCTGAAACCCGTGGTCGCCATTTATTCCACCTTCCTCCAGCGGGGCTATGACCAATTGCTCCATGATGTCTGTATACAGAATTTACCGGTAGTCTTTGCGCTGGACCGGGCCGGACTCGTGGGGGAAGATTCCCCGACGCAGAACGGCACCTTTGATCTCTCCTTCCTCCGCTGTGTGCCGGGCATTGATGTGCTCGTGCCGCGCGATGATGTGGACACGCGGCTCATGCTGCAATGGTGTCTGGAACAGGATCACCCCACCGCCTTTCGCTATGCCCGGGGTAAAGCACCCACCATCGGCACTACCGAGAATCGTGATGTCTCTCGTGGCGAGATTTTGCGTGCAGGCACAGATCTTAACTTCCTCGCTGTCGGTCCGGTAATCGGGGCCTGTCTCGAAGCCGCTGAACTACTCGAAGCGGAGGGTATTTCCATTGGCGTAGCAGATGCCCGTTTTGTTAAGCCTCTGGATGCGGCACTCATCGACAGTCTTATAGACCACCCCATTATTACCGTCGAAGAAAACATGCTGGACGGTGGTTTCGGGTCGGCGGTATTGGAGTATGCTGCCAACAACGATAAACTTCACCAGTTACGCATCAAGCGCATGGGTATCCCCGATGTATTCACACCCCAGGGCACCCGGCAGGAACAGCTGGAATCCCACGACCTCCATGCGGCAGGTCTTGCTGCTGCTGCCCGGCACTTTGTGCAAACCCTCGCACAGAGTACTTTATAAGGCTGTTGCTTCCCGACCCACAAGTCCTTTATGCTGCTTGTTCAATTAGCTACAGGAGAGCATCATGCGTTTCAAGAAAACACTCATTACATTGGGTATAGTTCTGGTCATTTTCATCGGACTGAATAGTGCCAAAGCCTATTATGATGGCCAGGTCTATCAAGGCTATGTACCGAATCAACCGACGAAGTACACCGAACGCAACACCATCGGTGAAGAAAGCTATATCTCCAAGACCTTTACCTTTGAAGGAATTGACGGTACACAAATCCCTGTATCGGCAGCGCTGCCCAAGGATAAACAAGGCCCCTTCCCCACGATTATTATGCTCTATGGTATCGGGCAGAAAATGACGTTCCTGGAAGACATCGCCGAGGAAATCGCACCCCACGGCTTTGCCATTTACATGATGGAACAGTATCTGCGAGGCGAGCGTAAAGTCGAAGGGGTCGCCAGTGACCTCCACGAGTTTGGCGGATTACGCGAACGGGCCACCCTCAATGCTGTGGAAACCCGGCGTCTGGTCGATACGATTTCCATTCGTCCTGAAGTGGATTCCCAAAGCATCTATCTCTGGGGTGTCAGCTTTGGCACCATCACCGGCGTACCCACCTTCGCCCAGGAGCCCAGGTTCAAAGGAGCAGTCTTCTCTATCGGGGGCGGGGACGTTCACAAGATGTTCACCGACAGCAAATCCTTCGCAGAAAGCGGCACTGGCGGAAAGCTCATGAATTCCATGCTCGCGTGGTACCTCAAGCCCATCGATCCCATCCTCTATACAGACAACATGTCGGGTCGCCCCATCCTGTTTCAAAATGCCGAGCAGGATGAAATCATCCCTCGCAGTGCCGCCGAGGCTCTGCACAATGCCGTGGGAGAACCCAAAGAAATCATCTGGTACGACACCGATCACGAGGGCAAGATCAACGACCAGGCCGTCAACTATTTCAAAGACGGCGTCGCCTGGCTCAAGAAACAGGAAGGCATGGAAGAGGAAACCTTGGAACCTGCCGCCTAATTTCTACACACCAAGCTACCCCTACTCGTCAATCACCCCTCTTGTCATTCCCGCGAAGGCGGGAATCTCCGCGTTTACCCTCCCGACCTATGTCGGGACATCAATACCAAAACGCCACAACCAACTGCCAACCGCCTACAATAAAAAAACGGCTTGAGTGCAACACCTACTCATCAATTTCCAGATGACCCCAGGCTTCGTACTGGCGGCGTTCTATATACATGCCATAGGTCACCACAGCGGTGGAGCCCAGTGGGAAAAGGTAAAAAAGAGGTATCTGAAACGCGAACCACAACGTGCTTATAGTAATATCAAAATCAGGTTTTTCTGTACACTGCGCTAAAAATGCCAGGGCCATGAAGAGAAACGAAAACACCACGCCCATCCAAAGTGCGGTCACAATACATGCTTTGAAAAATGCAGGCAAGGAACTGGTCGCATGCACCAGTTTATGTAGGCCAGTCTTGGTGAATAGATACATACCGAGAAAAAAAGTGATGAACATGCAAAGCATCATCCCCATGATAATGCCCGCCTGACTGAACAAGGTCATCCCTATATCCGGTTTACCCTTTGTCCATAGTCTGATCGAAGACAAAACCAGTGCCAAAGGAAGAAGTGTAAGCATGAAGGTTATGAACATATAAACACTCGCCCAAAAGGCGTGTTTCAGGGGTTGCTTGCACTTGACGTCAAAAAGTGTTTCCAAGTGCGTAAACATTGCAATCTTTGCATTTCCACTCCCCCAGTGCTCGCTCTTCGGCACCGTGGCCTGTAATTCATCCTGTAGCACCTCCGGATCGCCCAGACGCTCCTTCGCAAAATTAACCGCATCCGCTACACCCTGTTCTTTGCCTTCTGCATAGGCTGTCAATAAATGCCCTAGTGGTGTGATTTGTATTTAAGGGAATTTATTTATTCCTCCCAATGTTCTCT
>CALAXS010000736.1 GCA_937895305.1 uncultured bacterium | reverse complement strand
CCTATTAGCTCCGTGGAGACCTGAACATGAGACCCTATATTACCCTGTGTTTGATAGCCTTGTTCCTGGGCATACCCCTGCTCGGGCAAGCAGCGGAACAGCCCAACATCATCTTCATTATGGTGGACGACCTCGGCCCGGAATGGATCTCGTGTTATGGCGCAGAGGATATAAATACACCCAGCATCGACGCACTCGCTGACACGGGCATGAAATTCGACGTGGCGTACTCCATGCCCAAGTGCACACCCACACGGGCGACGTTACTTACAGGGCAATACCCCTTTCGCCATGGCTGGATGAATCACTGGGATGTGCCCCGCTGGGGCCATGGCATGAACTTCGATGCAAAACACAACACGAGCTTTGCGCGACTCCTCAAGGATGGAGGCTACAAAACGGCTATCGCGGGAAAGTGGCAGATTAATGATTTCAGGGTGGAGCCGAATGTGCTGAAAGACCACGGCTTTGATGCCTGGTGCATGTGGACCGGCTATGAAACCGGGAATGCGCCCTCGGCGAAACGCTATTGGGATGCCTACATTCACACCAATGAAGGGTCAGAAATTCGTAAAGATGCCTTCGGCCCGGAGGTCTACACCGATTTCATCATCGATTTTATGAAAGAGAACAAAGACGAGCCCATGCTGATTTACTATCCCATGGTGCTCACCCATTCGCCGTTGGTGAATACGCCCCTGGAGCCGAAGGCCATGACCAATCAGGCCAGGTTCAAGTCCATGGTTGAGTATACAGACCATAATGTCGGGCGTATTGTCACTGCCCTGGACGAGCTCGAGATTCGCGAAGACACCATCCTTATTTTCACCACCGACAATGGTACCAGTCCGGGAATCAAGGGCACCCTTAACGGTCGCGAAGTGAAAGGCGGTAAAGGCTTACTTAGCGAGCGAGGCTGTCGCGTACCCTTTATCGTCAATGGTCCCGGGCAAGTGCCTGCGGGCGTGACCAGCCCCTGCCTGACGGACTTTACCGATATGCTGCCCACCTTCTGTGAGCTGGCAGGTGTAGAACTACCCGAAGACCTGGAGCTGGACGGACACTCCATCGCGCCCGTTATTCGCGGTGAACGAAAGTTGGGCAAACGCGACTGGATCATGGCTATGGGTGGCGATGTAGCGAGGCTGGATGAAGAAGGTCGCGTTGTACCCGCCCTACCCTATGCACCACGGACGGTGCGCGACCAACGGTATAAATTGATTGTGGATGAAAATGCTATCCCCACCGCACTCTATCAGCTGGTGGTGGATCCGGGGGAAGAGAACAATCTGTTGCAGTCCAAAGACAAGAACGACAAAGAGGCCCTCAAGCGACTCACCCGTATCGTTGCAGAATTTCCGGAACAGGACGCGCTGCCCCGTTATGACCGTAACCCAGCGCAGGAATGGGACACTGATCCCGTGAAAAAATAACGCATCACCATGAAACCTTGCACAGTGACCCCTAAGTCAAATATTTCGTGAGTTCTTGCTTACATTTAGGCGGTGTGTTATTTTCGGAACTGTATCGGGGTTATATAACCATACGCTGAAACCCGTATGATGGAGAGGGTCAATGAAGAATAAACAAACACTAAGCCGTCGGGGATTTCTAAAAAAGGCGAGCACGCTCACTGCAGGTGTTGCTGCCTTCCCCTACATCATTCCGTCCTCTGCGCTGGGACTCAACGGTAAAACCGCCCCCAGTAATAAAATCACTATCGGTTCCATCGCTACAGGCGGTCAGGCACGGGGTGTGCTCGGTGCTTGTATCGGCCAGCCCGACACCCGGTCCATCGCGGTCTGTGATGTGAATAAGAAGAACCTGGCCAAGGGCAAGGAGATGGTGGACCAACGCTATGGTAATACAGACTGCGCCACCTACCACGATTTCCGCGAGCTTCTGGCACGGGACGACATCGACGCGGTCATTATCGCCCCGCCGGACCACTGGCACGCTATCCCTTGTGTGGATGCGGCCAATGCGGGCAAAGATATCTACTGCGAGAAGCCACTCACCCATGACCTGGGCGAAGGCCAGGCGGTGGTTGCTGCGGCGAAGCGCAACGGCACCGTGTTCCAGGTGGGCAGTATGCAACGGGCAGGGGAGAATTTCAAGCAGGCCTGCGAACTGGTGCGCAACGGTTACCTTGGTAAAATTACACACATCAACGTGGGGCTGCCCAATGGTAATACCCAGCAGATGGTTTCTTCTTACCCTGAAGTGCCGGAATGGTTGGACTATGATTTTTATGTAGGCCCGGCACAATTCGTGCCCTATCACCCGGATCGGCTCGACTGGAACTGGCGCTGGTGGATGGACTTCGGCGGTAGTCAGATGATGGACTGGATCGGGCACCATGGCGACATTGCCCACATGGGTATGGGGTGGGACCACACGGGGCCGGAAACCATCGAGCCCGTGCTTTGGGAGTTGCCGAAGAAGAGCAATATCTACGATGCGCCTCATCAGTATCAATTCAACAATACCTATGCCGACGGCACCACCATGACCGTAGGCAGTGGCAGCAGCATGCCGGAAGAATTCATGAAGGTGGGCGGTGGTGGCACCCAATGGTTGAACGCAGAGGGGGACTGGATCTATGTGGACCGGGGTGCCCTCAGGGCCAGCGACCCGGAGTTGCTGAATATCAAATTCAGCGGAAATGACTTCCGCTTCCGCAAGGAACGCAATCACATGCGCGACTGGCTGGATTGTATCAAGACGCGCAAGCAGCCCCTGGCCCACGTGGAAGCCGGACACCGCTCCGCCTCTATCGGTCATCTGGGCAAGATTGCCTGTACCCTGGGTCAGAAATTGAACTGGGACCCCAAGGCCGAAACCTTCACCGATAACACCATGGCCACCAACATGCTCTTCCGTCCCTATCGTGGCGAGTGGACCCTTTAACCGGTAGCACCGGTCTTCAACAGGACCCGATTGAGCAAAGGCGAAAAACGAAATAACTTTAGCAACGATTAGCTAAATCCAAGTTAATAATTGGAGTACAATCATGAAACGATTTATATACTGCACCCTGGCGATAACTCTTCTTTGCGGGACTTCCTTTGCAGTACCCATGAAGGCCATGATTCTGGATGGACAGAATAACCACGATTGGCAGAAAACCACGCCTGTTTTGGAAAAGCAACTTCTGGACACCGGGCTTTTTTCTGTGGATGTAGCGACCAGTCCACCAGAAGGGAAAAGTCTGAAAGACTTCAATCCGGACTTTGCAGCGTATGACGTGATTGTCCTGAACTACAACGGGAAAATCTGGAACAAGAATTCCCAGGCCGCTTTTCTGGACTATGTTTCTGGCGGGGGTGCGGTTGTGGTGGTCCATGCTGCGAATAATGCCTTTGGCCAGTGGGAAGAGTACAACAAAATCATCGGCATCGGTGGTTGGGGCGGACGCAACAAGAATTCCGGTCCATGTGTATATTTGAAAGAGGGCGAAATATTTCATGACCACAAATGCGATGGTCCAGGGGGTGGACACGAAGGGTATACGGAAATCGTGGTGGAGAACCATCTGACGGAGCATCCTATTCTCCAGGGCATGCCTGAAAAATGGTACCAGCCCGATGAGTTGTATAACTTTCTCCGGGGTCCCGGTCAGAATATGGAAATTCTCGCCACGGCCTATTCCGCCCAACCCAGGAACAAAGGGGGCAGTGGCCGTCATGAGCCCATGATTATGACCCTCACCTATGGCGAGGGTACCATCTTCCACACTACGTTGGGCCACGACACCAGGAGCATAGCCAGTAAAGGTTTTGAGACCATATTCACCCGCGGTACCGAGTGGGCCGTCACAGGCAAGGTCACCCTCCCCGTGCTTAAAAATATACAGGGGCCCAAGTCCACGCTGGAATCCCTCGCTACTATGGACGAGGGAGACTCCTACATCCCGCTGGACCAGATCCTCACCGATGCAGGTGCACTAGCCGACGACCCTGAAGCGCTAGCCGAACTGGAAGGTAAGCTTATTGCCATCCTGGAAAACGATGACACCGATTTCCTGGCGGTTCAGGCCATCTGCAATGTCCTGGGTGTGGGTGGGAGTCAGAAGTCTATTCCAATTCTATCAACACTCTTGGCGAAAGACGCAGCACATGCCTCTGTGGCGCGCCTTGCCCTGGAAAGTATGCAGGCACCTGAAGCGGGACTCGCCCTCCTGGACGAATTAAAGAAAGACCACGACTTCAACCGGGTGGGCATCATCAACAGTCTGGGTAAACGCCGTGACGCCGGTGCCATGCCTACCCTCACCACTCTTGCTAATAGT
>CALAXS010000735.1 GCA_937895305.1 uncultured bacterium | reverse complement strand
GGTGCAGTCCAAATTACAGATGGGCCCGATGGGCGTGGTCATAATGTGGAAACTTCTGGGGATGTCAGGTTGGAGAACAGACAAGGGGAGGACTCCTGCGAATAATGGTTAGTTGTGGTACAGGAGCAAGTTTAGCATGGTAGATGGGAGGATGTGAAAAAGGCTCAGCGAACCATTTAACACACACATCTTCATTCCCGCCGAGGATGACAGGGGTGTCGAAGTCATCACTCTGACTGATTAAGAATCTGGACCAATCCAGATTGCCGCGTCGCTGCGCTCCTCGCAATGACGGGTGGGGTGGAGTCGTCGCTGTGACTGTTTAGTCGTTTGGGCCAAGTCAGAATGCCACGACGCTTTTCTACCCTTGTCATTCCTGTAGATGTTCACTAATTCGCTGACAAAACAGATATAAAGCTTAAAATTAAACACACATCGTCATTCCCGTGAAAACGGGAATCCATGTAAGCATTGCAACAATGCTCTGGTGACGTACTTGGATCCCCGCGTTCGCGAGGATGATATCTATAGTGTCCCTAAAAGTGAAAGTAGGGACCAGCATTCTGGAACTTTTTGTCAGCGAATTACGTAACATCTACAATTCTCGCGGAGGCAGGCAATAGGGAACGAGGAACTTGATCAGTTACTTGATCGGTTTGCTGTTTTATTGCTCATGCTCCAACTTGGGTCGTGATGGGCCGTCGTAGGGTTTGGCGCCCAGTTGTAGACCACGGTGGGGGACTGTGGTCAGTGACTTGTCATTGGTCTTGGGGGCACTGATCATGCCGTAGTAGCGGCCCATCCAGTAGGCATCGAGCCAGCCACCGGGATCGGCGACCATGCTGCCACCATACCCCTCGTCCAGACGCATGAAGTCTCCGTCCCAGCGATTGGGCGCGGTGGCCCGCATACTTAATTGCTTTGGCCGTTCGGAGTACATGCGGTAGCCTTTGGGGGGATAAAGGTCGTCACGATGGGAGTTGTGGTAAGAATAACGTCGCAGATCGAGGGGCCATTCACGCAGATGGGCCACAGCCTTGTCCGATTCACAATCGTTCCCTGTGAGTGCGCCATAGATAAAATTGAACCAGGGTACGGCCTCGATACGTTTGATTTCCCAGCTACGTTCCAGGCTTTGTCGCCAGAGTGATTTTAGTGTTGAGTCAGTTTCAAACTGTACTAGCGGAAAGTAGGAATAAAAGGCCAGGCGGTCGTCAAAGTGGGTGAATTCCAGGGGTGAGAAGGTGACTTTCTGTTGGAGGATTTCTCTGAAATAGTTCTGCTTACTTAGTTCTACGATGCCCTCCTGGAATTTTTGATTCCCGGTAAAGTGGAGTGCTGTAGTCATGTAGTTAAAGGCTTCCATGCCATTGAGACCCCGGGCATAGTAGCCATAGGGCGTCTGAAGGTATTCCGGGTCCCAACGTGCCCAGCGTGTGGGTTTGCCATCCACATCGCGCAGGAAGAATCCGTTATCGACAATATGTCCGGCAACCCGTTCGAGATGCTCTGTGGCCCAGACTTTCTCTTTGGCATTGGCGACCAGACTCAGGAAAATAGCCGTTTCATAAACGTGGGCATCGGTCTCGTCACTGGAGGTGTCGCCCTTCCATTCCCATTCACCGTCAGGCGTGGCATGCCATTCAGCGGGCAGGCCACCTGAACCATGGTCCGCTTTTACGGTGAGTTCATTTACTGCATAGATAGACCGTGCAGGAAACCCGTCGATACTGGTAATTTCCTCGCTCCACTTTACGGTCTTCATCATGTCAACCGCAGCAGCACGGGCTTCAGGGTTGCCCGTAACCGCGTATTCAAAACACTTGGCACTCATGTAGTGGCTACTGTAACCCACATCATTGTCGCTGACTTCGCGCAGCCATTGACCATCACGATCGAAGAGGATATGAATAAAACCCAACCGTTTCATGCCCCATTCATCGAGCCAGCGTTCGTAGTAGGCCGCTTTCTTGGCGAGGGTGTAAGGCTCATAGGTGATGATACCCAGTCCGCCCTCGGTGGCGATGTAGGTCACCTTGTCGCCACAGGCGATGGCGTTGACCTGGTCATGGGGTATCCAGCGCTGATGCCCAAAGAAATGATATTCATCTTCCACATTACGTATAGCGCCGCGCTTGGTACCAATCCAGAGGTCGCGGTCAAAGCCCTGCGCCAGGGTGGTAGTGTCTTCATAGGGTAAACCGTCTTCACCCTGAATGCTGTACCAGGTCATACCGCGCAGCAGCCCAAGGCCTTCATCGGTCGCAACGTAAAGACGGCTGCCCAGGGCCATCATGTCGCGGATTGTCGCGCCCCGTTCCAGGTGTCCCCAATCGGCAACACCTCTATAGCGTATAGCGCCCATGAGGATACGTCCTACCTGGCTGCCATCATGCACATAGATAGTGCCACCGTAGGATTCAAGGCCAAGGACAGGTGCAGATAATTTGACTACACTTGATGGAGATGCGTCTTCTTTGATTTCCAATAATTCGGTATCTGTACTAAAAACAATTTTACCGTTATGCACACAGGCATCAGTCACCTTGCCATCATGCACCTGTTCCCATTTTTTGCCATCAAAATTCCAAATTCCATTAGGGCCTAATACCCAAAGTGTATCATTCAAGGTCTTGATTGCTGTTATGTCGCCCGTGGGACCATCCAGTTTTTTTAGCTGCTCACCATCGACTTTCCATAGCCCTTGTGCGTCGCCCACATAGGCCGTGCCCTCAAATACCGCTACCGTTTGCAGAGCATGCTCGGTAGGAATCAGCGTTGGAATTTCCTGCAGATACACTTCATCCTGAATGGTTTCGTAAAGTGGGTTTTCAGGAATCTTTAATTCAGCGATGGCGGGAATGGTCACCACCAATAGAAGGAGGGCAAGTTTCGGCATGATGAGGTCCTTTATATACATATCTGGGAAAGCGGGTTCACATGAGTATTAGAAAATCATGGTCTCTACCCAGATATAGCATACAGGACGGCTATTGCACAAAGGGAAGGAGAAAAATGGTCGGGGTGAGAGGATTTGAACCTCCGATCTCCACGTTCCGAACGTGGCGCCCTAGCCGGACTAGGCTACACCCCGATTAAAGGAACGATAGTGTACTGGAATTTGGCGTATTGAATCAATCACTCATCACTGGATTTCAGCTCAATTATACTCACCTGAAAGTTTTGTGTACAATAGATAGTCCGTCAATTGCCACACTGAGGGATGTTATATGAAGTATGGTCGTACAGGTTTCACACTTATTGAACTGCTGGTAGTCATCGCTATTATCGGTATACTTGCTTCCATCCTTTTGCCTGCATTAGCCCGAGCACGGGAAGCCGCACGGCGATCCAGTTGCCAGAACAATATGAAGCAGCTCGGCCTTGTGTTTAAGATGTATGCAGGGGAAAGTCAGGGCGGTGTATTCCCGCCCCTGTCACCCTATGGCAGTGTGCGCGGCGATACCCGTTCCAGCCCCCTGTGGAGTGCGCCCCAGGCACGCGCCATTTACCCGGAGTACCTGAGTGATTTGGATGTGTCCCAATGCCCCTCAGACCCGGGTGGTGATCCTGAATGGGGAAGTGTTCTTGAGCGCGTCCCTGAAGGCACTATAGATTTTGAGGCCTGGGTAGAAGATGCTGAAATCTTGGGGAATGACATCAGCGCAGATTATTATCGTTCTGGACTGCTGAATCGCTCGTATATCTACAAGGGTTACCTCGCCAAAGATCTGGAAGGTTTTTATAACGTATGGGGTGGCACAAGCATCAATACTATTCTGGGCAGTGTCACGATTCAGGAAATCGGCACGGTAAATTACAAAGATTACAACGAGGACATTGATTTAAGCGCAGGAGCTTGGCCGCCGTGGGTGCCTGCATTTGATCCTGGGGGCAGTACCACACTCTATCGCCTCAAGGAAGGTATAGAACGCTTTCTCATCACCGATATAAATGGACCCGCTGGAAGCGCCTTCGGACAAAGCGGTATACCTGTCCTGTGGGATTGTATCGGCAGTAATGAATTCGGGGATAGTGGTAACGCGGTTGCTGTATTTAACCATGTTCCGGGCGGGGCCAATGTACTCTACATGGATGGCCATGTGGAATTTATAAAATACCCCGGGAAATACCCCATTATGAATGATGAGGATCTTGTAAAAGAGAACAGTCACTACGG
>CALAXS010000734.1 GCA_937895305.1 uncultured bacterium | reverse complement strand
GCCCTGCGCGATAGCACAATCGGGAGGTGGACTATGACTTCAATTGAGTCGCCCCATATCCCGGTTATGCCGACTGAAAGTCTCCAATGGCTCGCGGTCAAGCCCCATGGTACGTACCTTGATTGTACCGCAGGCGCCGGGGGCCACAGTCAGCTCATCGCGCAAGCTTTGGAAACAGGTCGTCTTATCGCTCTCGATCGCGATAAAACAGCAGTTGAAATGACAAGCAGACGCCTGGAGTCCTTCGATTGTGTCCGGGTACTTCACGCGAACTATGGCACCCTGACCCAGACCCTCAAGACAATTGAAATTAATCAGCTGGACGGAATACTCCTGGATGCAGGTTGCTCCAGCATGCAGCTGGACCAGGGCGAGAGGGGCTTCTCCTTTCAGAGCGAAGGTCCGCTGGACATGCGCATGGACACGGATGAAGGAGAGACGGCTCGCGATTTTCTTATGCGCGTAAGCGAAGGGGAACTCGCTACCATCCTGCGGGATTACGGAGATATCGGCCCGGTAAAACGTATCGCTGCTGCGATTAAAAAACGTGCCAATGCACAAAAACTTGAATACACCCCGGACCTCGTCGCTGCAGTTGAAGATGCATTCCCGACCTTGAGCCGTACCCCCGATGAAGTACGTACCGTCTTTCAGGCGGTACGGATGGCAGTGAACCAGGAATTGCGCTGGCTCACCCAGGGACTGGAGCAAGGCATAGATGCACTCGCACCGCAAGGCCGCCTGGTCGTTATTTCCTTCCACTCCGGTGAAGACCGTGTTATGAAACGGGTCCTCCGGGAAGCTTCCAGGGTAAAGAGAACACATCAACCCGACGGCAGGGTGGCCAGTGAAGAGCCTGCAAAGGTTAAGGTGCTTACGCGTAAGCCCATTCTGCCAGGCGAAGAAGAAATTATGCGTAACCCACGCGCCAAGAGCGCCAAGTTACGCGTTATAGAACGTATATAAAACAGGTAACACGCACCATGAAAAGGCAAACACAACGTGCCAGACGCCACGCCCTCTACGGCTGGGTTAAGTGGATTCCTGTGCTTGCCCTTATCTTTTCTGTCCTCCTCTTCGATGCCTGGCTCAATATCCAGAAGCGACAAAGCGACTACATCTTAAACGCGCTAAACACAGATCGTCGGACCCTGGATATAGAAAGCGACAAAGTTGATGCCCAAGCCGCGCTTAACCGCAACCTCGACGACCTGGCCAAAGTGCAAGAGGAACTGGGTATGCAAGCCCCTGCACCCGGTCAGATTGAAACGATTGAATACATTGCCGGGACCTGGGACACCCTCTACTCCCATACGGAATTTACCCTGGCCCAGGCTCTGGAACCAGCCATAGCTATTCCTGTAAACGATCTGAGTGTCATTCCCTATACCGAAGCGGTAGCCCATGTTGAAGTTCAGCAGGCTATTGATCCGGCTTACCCTGAACCTGAAATGGTGGAGGCAACATTACCCATACAGGACTACGTTGTTGAAGAACCCCGGATAGAATCCCCCATACTCAACGACATCGACCCCGAAGAGATTTTCCTGGACGGACTCACCATAATCAAGAGTGAAGGACCCGACACCACACCCGTCACACTACAGCCCATACCCCCGACACCTCAGGCTACAGTGATGCTAGAGATCGAAAACATGGACGCATCCATAGACCAACTACTGGATTAAACTTCACCTGCTAGAGGATGGGCAATGGGCAATACAAGTCGAAACAGAAATCGGAGCAGCCAAAGCCTGAGCGAACGCTACGGCGAGGCACCCGATAAAGCACAACAACTGCGGACCACCTTCGTGGTACTCGTATTCCTCTGTGCATTCTGTGTCGTCAGTCTTCGTCTCATCCAGCTCCACCTGAGTCCCCATCATCTTCTCAATGATCAGGAAATCCGGCATATCGGTAAAATCATCCTGGATCAGCCTCGCGGTGAAATCATTGATCGGCATGGGGTCGTCCTTGCAACAGACAAAGATATCCCCTCATTGTGGGCTGATCCCGGAGATATTGATAACCCTGAAGCCATCGCAGATATTCTGGTGCCCCGGCTGAATCTTTCCCGCGATGTGATACTGGGCAAGCTGTCGAAAACCTACGCCGATGGCCGCGAAAAAAAATTTATCTGGATCGAGCGCTACCTGAAAGACACCCCCCCGGAGGTGCTCGAAGATATTGAAACATTAACCGAAGGTAAAGTCGTTGTTCGTAACGAACCCATGCGCTTTTACCCACAACACGATACTGCCTCCCACCTCCTGGGATTCGTTAACAAAGAAGGTGTCGGCTCCGAGGGTGTAGAGCGGGCCTTTAATGATTACCTGAAAAGCGAACCCGGCGAATACGCTGCCCGGAAGGACTCTCGCCGCCGTCTTCTCGAATCACAAACCCTTAAATTCAATGCGCCTACTGGTGGTGACTCCATACAACTCACCATCGACACCCAGATTCAGGAAGCACTGGAATCCGCCCTGGACCTTCGCATAGAAGAGCGCCAGGCCAAACGTGCTATGGGCATTCTTATGAATCCCCACACGGGTGAAATCATAGCGCTGGCCAATCGCCCCGCCTATGACCCCAACGAATACAATGCGTATGACGCTACCCTCAGAAAAAACAGTGCCATCTTTGATGTTTTCGAGCCGGGCTCCACCTTCAAAATGGTCACCGCTGCCGCGGCACTGGAACACAAAATTATTACCCCGGAAACGGTGATTGATTGTGAAAATGGCTACTTCAACCCCTATGGCCACACCATTACAGATCATACGCCCATGGCTGAAGCTCCCTTTACCTTATGTTTTGCCAAATCCAGCAATATTGCTACCATCAAAGTTGCAGCCCTCCTCGGCCCGGAACGTATGGAGCAATGGATCAACCGGTTTGGCTTTGGCCAGCGCACAGGCGGGAATTTCTCTACAAACGAAAGTCGCGGTATTTTTCGTCCTATGAATGAGTGGAGCAGGCTCTCCATGGGGTCCCTGCCCATTGGACACGAAATAGCAGTCACCATGCCCCAGCTTGTGCGGGCTTATGCGGCTATCGCCAACGGCGGTTACCTTGTAGAGCCGTACTATGTGGAACGTGCTATCGCACGGGATGGTACTACGGTCTATCAACATGAACGAAAGGAAGCACAGCGTATACTGTCTGAAGATACCGCCAGGACCATGCAATGGCTATGCGAGCAAGTTGTATTGACTGGTTCAGGGAAAATGGCCCAGATTGAAAACTATCGGGTTGGTGGCAAAACGGGTACCGCAGAAAAACCTGGAAAAAGCGGCTATTCCAAAAAACTCAACATGGCCCTGTTCGCAGGCTTTGCTCCTATTAAAGACCCTCAAATTGTTGCAGTCATCGTGGTTGATGAACCCGTCCTCTATCCACGATTCGGCGGTTACGTTTGTGGACCCGTATTCAAGCAAGTCGTTGAGAAGGCTCTCATTTTACAGCAGGTCCCGGTTGACCCGGTTCCCCGGGAATTACTCGCAGGGGACGGGATTCTCAATGAAGGCGACCTCCTCTTTACCCGACTTAGCGAATCCGAATCTCTCGCTATTGAAGAATCGCTGGACGATCTGCTGGAACCCCTCGACAGCCTGGAACTGGTTGCACGAAACGGGGATAGCATACTGGGTGTGCAAGGTCTCCCCGATTTTCGGGGTATGACCAAGCAACAAGTAAAAAAAGAACTTTGGGATCTGGGTATCCCCTGGGATCCAAGAGGCGCAGGCTGGGTTATCAGTCAGCATCCTCTCCCCGGTACCGCCCTCACTGACGTAGCTTTATGTTCACTGGAGTTTGGAAATCGTGTCGCAGCCCCTCACATTGACATGGCAGCAGCTGAACCAGCTTCTGGGTAAAACCAGTGCTGGCCCGGATGACCTAACCATCACAGCTGTAACAGAAGACTCGCGTCGGGTAACGCCCGGCGCGTTGTTCGTCGCTGTCTCTGGTGAAACCCAGGACGGTCATGACCATGGTGTAAGCGCAGTTAATCAGGGAGCAGTTGCAATTCTCGGTGATAAACGGGGTCTCGAACTCTTCGCAGGGGTTCCCTATATCTATCACGCTAAACCCCGGGAGGCCACGGGCCTCGTGGCACACACCCTTGCGGGTAACCCCTCCAAAGACCTCACCGTGATTGGTGTAACCGGGACTAACGGTAAATCCAGTACTTGCGCACTTATCGAATCCATACTCAATGCAGCCGGACACA
The DNA here is from genome assembly GCA_937895305.1 of uncultured bacterium. Taxonomy (GTDB): domain Bacteria; phylum Hydrogenedentota; class Hydrogenedentia; order Hydrogenedentales; family JAEUWI01; genus CALAXS01. Next base: position 8,191 of record CALAXS010000734.1, on the reverse strand, counting down.
CCGTCGCGAATTTCGGCACCCTGGGATACACCATCGCAGGAAAACGCTACGACGCATTCCACACCACGCCCTTTGGTGAAATGCTTGCAGCCATGTTCGCAGAAGCCCGTGATGCTGGGGTAAGCCATGTCGTCATGGAATGCAGCTCCCACGCGCTGGACCAGGAACGTGTCGCAGGCATCCATTTCGATGCTGCACTTTTCACCAATCTGACGCAAGACCATTTGGATTATCATGCAACTATGGCGGCGTATGTAAAGGCCAAGTCGTTGTTGTTCAAGCGCCTGGATGCAACAGATGGTGTGGCAGTGGTGAACGCAGAGGATGAGCATAGTGTATTCATGGCCAAGGCAGCACCATGTGCGGTCCTGCAATTCGGGAAAAAAGGCGATGTGAAATCCAAGCACCGCAGCTTTAAGTTTGACGGTACCAAGTGCGATTTACATACGCCCTGGGGGAAATCACCCTTACACCTCAAGCTGCTTGGCAAGCATAATCTCTCCAATGCCCTCGCTGCTGCTGCAATAACCGGGGGCCTGGGAATTGAGCTTACGCACATAGTGATGGGCCTCGAAGCCCTCACCGCCGTACCCGGTCGCTTTGAAGCCATTTATGCTGGCCAGGACTTCTACGTCATCGTAGACTATGCCCATACAGACGACGGCCTGAAAAATGTCTTGCAGGCCGCCCGAAAACTTTGTAAAGGAAAAATTATCACCGTCTTTGGTTGTGGTGGCGACCGGGATAAAGGCAAACGCCCCAAGATGGGCAAAGTGGCCGCAACCCTTTCCGACTACTGCATTATCACTTCCGACAACCCCCGCACCGAAGATCCCCATCGGATTCTTCTCGATGTGGAAGTGGGCGTGCAACGAACTGAAAAGCGCAAAGACGACGACTATCAGGTTATCGAATCCAGGGAAGACGCCATCCGTGCTGCTATTCAAAAGGCCACATCGGGTGACCTTGTCATGATTGCAGGAAAAGGCCACGAGGACTATCAAATTTTCGGCACAGAAAAAATACACTTCGATGACCGTGAAATCGCCCGCACAATTCTGGAGGGAAAATAATCATGGCATGGTCCTACAATTTGGACGACCTCGCCATGGTGCTCGGTGTCGAGGCACCTCTGGACGGCAACGTGTCCTTTTCCGGGGTATGTACCGACACACGCAAAATTTTGCCCGGCCAACTCTTTGTCGCGCTTCAGGGCGATAACTTTGACGGAAATAAATTTGCAGCCCAGGCCATTGAGGCTGGTGCAGCTGCAGCATTGGTGTCTTCCGCTAACCGCAGCGGACCCTACCTGGTCACGGACAACACCCTCAAAGCGCTCCAGGACTTTGCCGCTTACCACCGGGCACGATTTGCCATACCCCTATTTGCATTAACTGGTTCCTGCGGTAAAACCTCCGCCAAAGATTTCACTACAGCCCTGCTTGCTACAAAATACAATGTTATAAAAACGCTGGGCAACCTGAATAACGAAATCGGCTGCCCCCTTAGCCTGCTCGCCATTCAAGACGATACCACTTTTGCCGTCATCGAAATGGGGGCGAACCATGTCGGTGAAATCGAACAGCTCTGTAAACTCGCACGACCCACCGAGAGTGCTGTCACTATGGTCGCCCCCGCCCACCTCGAAGGCTTCGGTTCCGTACTGCGTGTGGCAGCTGCAAAATCAGAAATCATGAATGGCCTCCCGGAAGGTGGCCCCTTCTACGTCAATGCGGACGACCCCTGGTGCATGCTCATGGCCCAGGAATACACGGGTGAAAAGATTTATTTTGGCGCGGAAGGTGATGTGGTCCTGCGCAGCTGCAAGTTTGACGAGGATGGCGAAATGCTTTTGGACATTGCACCCATAGGCAAGCTGAAATTGCCCCTCCCGATTCGCGCACAAACGACCAATATCCTGCTGGCTATCGCCGTGGGGCTACAGCACGGTATAGACGAAATCGAAAGGCCCCTCCGCGAAGCCTGTAAAAAAACAACCCGTTTCAAGGTCGAGCAGATCGGCCCCCTCGAAGTAATCGACGACAGTTACAATGCGAATCCTGCCAGCATGATTGCAGCACTTGAAACCTTGCCCGACCGTCCTGCCAAAGGGAAACGTATTGCCGCCCTGGGCGATATGCTTGAACTGGGACGCGACGCTGCAAGTCACCACGAAAAAGTGGGGGAGGCTGTAGCACGGTGTGGCGTGTCCCATCTGTTTGCCAGGGGTGAATACGCCTGTGCTATGATCAGTGGTGCCCAAGCCGCAGGAACCCCCCATGCCGAAGTCCTCGATACCCACGCATCCATTGCCGATGCCATTGCCGCTATCGCAGAACCCGGTGACGTTCTCCTGGTGAAAGGCTCCCGCGGTCTCCAGATGGAAAAAGTTATCCAGGAACTCCGCAGCAAACTCGACCCAAACACCGAACAAGGATAACCCATGCTCTATCACCTTGCCCTGTGGCTCACGCCGGACTTCAGTGCCGCAAACGTACTGCTCTACCATACGGTACGTGCTGGCGGTGCCGCATTCACAGGGTTCATCTTCTGCCTCATCATGGGACCCCGTATTATCCGCCTTCTTCAGGCTCTCAAAGTAGGGCAATTCATCAAAGAAGACCACGTCGCTGACCTCCACGAACTCCATCAGGGAAAATCAGGCACCCCCACCATGGGCGGCCTCATGATGATTATTTCTACCGTACTTTCTTTGCTTATCTGGTCCACCCTGACCAATCGCCTCATGTGGCTCGCCCTGTTCGTCTTTATCCTCCTCGGTCTCGTCGGCTTCCTGGACGACTACATCAAGCTCAAACGCAAACACAACGATGGCCTCAGTGCACGCGCCAAATTAATCGGGCAAATCCTGGCGGGTGGTATTCTTGGAATTTACCTCTACCTTGACCCCATCACCATCAGTGCCAATCATGTTCACCAGCGTGATGTACTCAACTGGAACGACCTCGTCCACACACTGGTGCAGGCCGAACAAGGTAGCACCGATCCCGTACTGCAAAAACTCTGGACCGGACTCGAAGAACCCGTAAAGCAAATGTTCCGCACCGCACACGATTCCGACCAACGTCCTGTCGAAGCCGAACGCATCAGCATTCTCAAAAGTTTTCAATTGGTCCTGAATACCCAGGTATTCTATGACGTTGCTGAGAAAGACCGCTACACGAATAACATCGAAGTGGCTGAACTCCTCAATGGGGGTATCGATACGATTGGCAAAGAAGACATGCTTCGTCTCAACCGTATCGTCCTTGAATCCCACCTTCCCATTGCCGCCAGTGTGCGTAACCTCCATACCAAAGTCAGCGTACCCGGATTCAAGGATCTCTTCATCCCCCTCGGCATCTTTTTTATCCCCTTTATTATCTGCATCATCGTTTCCATTTCCAACGCGGTAAACCTGACCGACGGTCTCGATGGCCTGGCGACAGGCACGTCCATGATCTCTATCTTCGCCTTTACTGCTATCGCCTATATCGTCAGTCGCGCAGACTGGTCTTCCTACCTCTACCTCACCTACATCCCCGAAGCCAGCGAGCTCTTCGTATTCGGCGGCGCGCTCCTCGGTACCGGCATGGGATTCCTTTGGTTCAACGCACATCCCGCCGAAGTATTCATGGGCGATACAGGCTCCCTCGCGCTGGGTGGTGCCATGGGCACTATGGCTATCCTCACCAAACAGGAACTCCTCCTGCCCATCGTAGCGGGCCTATTCGTTATGGAGGCTGCCTCTGTTGTTATTCAGGTCGCTTCCTACAAACTCACCGGAAAGCGCGTCTTCCGCATGGCACCCCTGCACCACCACTTTGAACTCCTCGGCTGGTCCGAAACCAAAGTCACCATCCGCTTCTGGATTATCGCATTTATATTTGCACTTCTCAGCCTCAGTACACTCAAACTACGCTAATGAACTTCAAAGACCAACATATCACCCTACTCGGCCTCGGACGCTCCTCCGTTGCAGCAGCGCGGCTCCTGCTACGTGAAGGCGCTATCCCATTTGTCTCCGATTCAGGTGATGCCAAGGGACGCGAAGACTATGCTATGCAACTTGAAGCCCTGGGTGTGGAATACGAATTGGGCAAACACAGCCCCAATCACTTTGAAGATGCAGATGCCCTTATCCTTAGTCCCGGTGTCCCCGCAAGCGCACCCATAGTCGAGACCTTTCGCAAAACGGGTAAACCCATCATGGCCGAACTTGAGCTTGCCAGTCGTTTCGCCAAAGCACCCATCTATGCCATTACCGGAACCAACGGTAAGACCACCAGCACCGAACTACTCGCAGTCATGTTACGTGCCTGTGGTAAAAAAGTCACCCTTTCCGGAAACAACAACACCGCCCTCTCCGAAGCTGTACGGAATACACCTGACACCGATATATACGTTGTTGAAGTCAGTAGTTACCAACTCGAATGCGTGGACACGTTCCGCCCGGCCATTGCCTGTATACTCAACCTCAGCCCCGACCACCTCGGTCGACACGGCACCATGAAAAACTACGGCGCCACCAAAGCCCGCCTCATGATGAATCAGCGTGGGGGAGACCATGCCCTGCTCAATGCAGATGACGAGCAAGTGTCGCAGCTCTCCGTGCCCGAAGCGGCCCATACCCACTATTTCAGTTGCACCCGAAAACTTGATCAGGGCATCTGGTCCGACGGCGATGACCTCTATCATGGTGACACGAAGTTAGTGTCCATTCAGGATAATCCCCTGCCCGGCCAGCACAACCTCGAAAATGTAGTGGCTACACTGGCCATGGTTTACGCAGGGGGCCACGACCTGGACCAGGCCATTTCCGGCCTGAAAACCTTTCCGGGTGTCGCGCACCGCATTGAGCAAGTCGCACTGCAAGCGGGCATCACCTGGTACAACGACTCAAAGTCCACCAACATCGACAGCCTCCGTGTTGCACTCGAAAGCTTTACCAAGCCTATCATTCTCATCGCAGGCGGTCAGGGCAAGGGCACCAGCTACGAATCCCTCCAACCCCTCATTCACGAAAAAGTTAAGCACTGCATCTGCATAGGCGAAGATGGCCCCAAACTCACCCAGGCTTTTAGCGGTCACGTGCCCTGTACCCTGGCGAGTACCATGCAAGAAGCGGTACAACTGGCACATACCCAGGCCACCCCGGGCGACATTGTCCTCCTTTCACCCGGATGCGCTAGCTTCGACTGGTACAACAATTTCGAAGAACGTGGCAACGACTTTAAAACACAAGTACAGACCCTCTTGTCCACTTCCCACTGCGAGGCCCACCCATCATGAAACGCGAAACCACCACTATCATTCTCGTAACCTTTTCCCTTATGTTATTGGGTCTGCTCATGGTCTACAGCGTCTGTGCTGTTCGTGGGGATTACAGCACAGTGAATCGAAATATCATTTATGCCATGATCGGTACGATCAGCATGTTTGTTGCCTCACGCTTTGACTACCGACACTTCCAGGATAAATTTATCTTCCGCTCACTCGTCCTCATTTCCCTGTTCACCCTGGTAGCGGTGCTGATTATAGGCCATAAAGTTGACGGGGGCCAACGCTGGCTTAACCTGGGCTTTACCCGGTTCCAGCCTTCCGAGCTGGCCAAGTTCACCCTCATCATCCTCATGGCTGTTAAACTCACCCAAAATCACGATGATGTCAAAACCTTTACCAAAGGATTTCTTCCCCCCATGCTTCTGGCCGGACTCTTTACCGGACTCGTCCTGCTCGAACGTGACCTGGGTAATCCCGCCATGATGATCAGTATTACATTTATCATGATGTTTGTCGCAGGTATACGGCTGCGCTACCTCCTCATAAGCACCTTCCCTGTAATAGCTGGCATCATCGCACTCATCTATACCGCACCTCACCGCATCAGTCGCATCACCGCATTTATAGACCCCTTCAAAGACGTTGAAAAAACCGGCTGGCAGCTTGTCCAGTCCCTGTCCGCTTTCGCACAAGGTGGTGTGTACGGGACGGGCATCGGTGCAGGTGAGCAAAAACTCGGCTACCTCCCCGCAGCGCACACCGATTTCATCTTCGCCATCGTCGGCGAAGAACTCGGACTCATTGGGACCCTTAGCGTGCTCGCGCTCTACGCTATCCTCGGTATTGCTGCATTTCGTATCGCCATGTATGCCCAGGATCGCTTCGGCAGCCTGCTCGCCATCGGTATAGCCGGCCTCATCACCCTCCAAAGTGTTTTTATGATGGCCGTCACCACCGGACTGCTCCCCACGAAAGGTCTGCCACTACCACTTATTAGTTACGGCGGTACTGCCCTCATCATCATGATGACCCTTATTGGCATCCTCGTTAACATTGGCGTGCAATCCCCCGAACCCGAACCCCAAAAACGGGGCCTCATTTCAGCCGTTTAGTTCCGCAATGTATAATGTAAAAAGCGTATAGACAAGGAATACACTCATGCGGATTATGATTACGGGCGGCGGTACAGGCGGCCACACTTCCCCCGCTGTTGCTATCGTACAAGAACTGCGACGACGCGATCCCCAGCTCATCGTACAATGGGTAGGGAAAAAAGATGCCATTGAAGATCGCGTTGCAAAAAGCAACGCCATCCCCTTTCGAGCTGTTTCCGCAGCTGGCTGGCCTAGAAAACGTACGCCAAAACGACTCCTCGTCGCTGTCAAAATGGCCTGGGGCCTCCTCCAATCCTACATCTACATCCAACGCTTTCACCCCCAAGCCGTCATCGGCGTAGGCGGTTACGTCTCGCTGCCCCTCGGTTTTGCAGCTACCCTCACCAAGACCCCGCTCTACCTCCACGAGCAAAACAAACGCCTCGGCATGGCCAATCGCATCCTCAGTAAAAAAGTAGCCCACCTCTTTCTTGGCTACCCGGACACCCTCGGCGACTATCCCAAAGATCGTGCCACCCATGTGGGTAATCCCGTTCGCGCCGGATTCACCAAACCCGTCCCTCGCAATGAAGCGTGCGAAACCCTGGGCCTGAATCCAGACCAACCCGTTATCCTCATCTCAGGAGGCAGCCAGGGTGCCCGCACCCTAAACAGCGCCATTAAAGAACTTCTTCCAGAGCTAAAACCTGATGGCCCCCAATTGATCTGGATGACCGGGAAAAGTGAATACAACGAATGTCGGACAAGCGCTGAAAAATCCAATGCGCATATAGAAGTCTTTGCCTTTATCGATGATATGGTTTCCGCCATGACTGCAGCGGATCTCATTATCACCCGTGCTGGCGCATCCACTACGGCAGAACTCAGTCTTCTCGGTAAACCCGCCATCCTCATCCCCTATCCCCATGCCACCGACAACCACCAACTTCGCAACGCAGAAGCCTTTGTGGAAGCCAACGCCGCACGTCTTATTGAAGACCACGACTGCAATGGAGAGACACTCCTTCAATGCATCACCGAGCTTCTTCAATCCCCAGCGACCCTCAATGCTATGGCAGAAGCGACCAAAGGACTGGCCAAACCCCTGGCTGTCGAAACCATGGTGGATACTATCGTGGCCGACCTTTTCAGCGAAGGAACAAAATAGAAATGAATTTGAATTATTGCCTTTTACCTTGTTCCATGGTACTATCTACCAGCTGGCGGGGGAGCGATAACATCAATGTTATCAAGGTGTTTCGACCGAGGGAAGTTACCACTACGTGAGCCAATTAGAAAAGAAAGATCTTGGTATTATCATCGATGGAGAACGCTATTTTTCCATTGCACTCAGCACCCTCCGTCTCGATACCATCCTCGATTTTGAGCTATACCTGCCCGCCTCCGACACGCATCCGCCAGTACTCTATCGTTCCGGTAATCTGCCCTTCACCGACAAAGAACGCACGCGTCTCATAGAGCATAACAATGAGTCCCTACTCATTCATGCCTCCGACGGTAACGCGTACAAACAATACGTTGTGTCCAACCTCTCCAACATTCTCAACGACACCAATATCCCCATTGAAGTACGCTCCCATACCCTATACGAATCAGCACATGGACTCATCCAGGAAATTCTGGAAAACCCGAGCGCGGGTGATCTCCTCAAGCGTACCGGCAATATGGCAGAGAACACCGTCGACTTCCTCTTCAACCAAAGTAATGCCTTCCTCTCCCTCATGCAAGTCACTTCCGCCGACTATTACACCTACACCCACTCCGTAAATGTCTTTGTGTACAGCGCATCTCTC
>CALAXS010000733.1 GCA_937895305.1 uncultured bacterium | reverse complement strand
CCCATCCTTATCGCTCACGTGTTCCAACTGATGCCAACAACCAGCCATACACTGAATCGCCAATCTGTTGGTAACCCGCTTTGGCCGGGTGGACCCCATTGTTTTGGCGTGTTACAACTTCGGTGCTACGGGCATTCGCCGGGCTACTCGTTACACCATAATTTCGGTGACAATCCAGATTTACATAGGCCGGAACAAGGCTGATGTTTTCTACAGCGCGCCCACCATAGGCATCCACCATACGCTCCACCACCCGATGCTGATTACGCAGATATTGCCATCGAGTTTGCCCGTTCTTGTAGTTCGCGCCGAAGGCATCCTGGGAAGCAGTGGGTGGAACGGGTGCGATGAGGCCGATTTTTGTTTCGGGATTAAAGTCCCGGATCATCCCGATGAGTGCGTCCATGTGTTGAAACATGGTGTCGATGCTGCTCTCGATGGAATCATCCTTCGCGCCAAAGGTGTCGTTGCACCCCAGGAAAATCGTCACGGCATCCGGCGCGGTGCCACCGTTGTTTTCTTTGCAATACCGGGCGAAGTCCAACCCGATTTCACCCGCGTCACTCTTGTAGACAAAGGGACTCGGTCGTTCCTTATAGGGTGCATCCCGGGGCGCGTCGGTGTAGCGCGTGGCAAAACGAAGTGCCGTCCAGCCACCATAACCCTCGTGGCGGTTGGCAGCGTCGCCATTCGGTGTGAAGCTACCCACCAGCGAAAGTGCCGGTGTATCGGGCTGGGCGCAATGATCCAGCAAAGTCTGTGAATAGACCAATGCGTGAGTCAGGCTATCCCCGATGAGCAACAGAGAGATGGGGCGGTCCTTCGCCACAGATGCGGCAGTCACGATTAGGGTTGTCACACCCTCCGCAACCACTGCATTGTCCTGGTTTAGCACGCGCAGGGTCAGCTGATAGGCACCCCCCTCCTCCGCAGTAGGGGTATAGGTCCATCGTTCCGATTGCTGTATACCCCTGCCGCAGTCCACATCAAAGATATAATTCGCAGGATTAACTACAAGCACCACATTTTCGAAATAAAGATTGGTCTCCACACCCGGTGTAGCATAGATCTCCATCGGCATGAGCAGCCGTACCGAACCGGGTTCAGCGGAGACGAGACTTGCCATACAGAGTATGAACAGACATAAAATTCGACCAGGTAACATGATGTAGCTCCGAATGGAAAAAATCAAAGATAAGGAG
>CALAXS010000732.1 GCA_937895305.1 uncultured bacterium | reverse complement strand
AGTTACTAGCGAAAAATCACATCGTCGCGGGGCTTCACCTCAATGCGTATCTCGTCGATCAGGCTGCCATGGCCAATGCCGTGCGCGATCTGCACACCTGGCTGCTGGACGGCAAGCTCAAAATTATCGCAGAGCACAGCTTTCCACTGGAGCAGGTGAAGGAAGCACATCAGGCCATTTCAGATCGCAAGACCTTGGGCAAAGTAGTTCTTACGGTAAACGATTAATTTAATTAGCATCCATTGCACAAGAAAGAAGTACTATGATCTCCTTGAATTCTGTCCACGAGCAACTTGACCATTTTGATCCTGATGTGCGCCTTGATGCGCTAAAAGCATTGACCGGGGGGCGTAAGCGGCCTGACGTAGGCACTGCCTTTAATCTGCATTGCCATAGTTACTTCTCGTTCAATGGTTATGGCTTTTCGCCCACGGGCCTGGCGGTACGGGGTTGGGAGCAGGGCCTCTATGCCATGGGCCTCGTGGATTTTGATGTGCTCGACGGGGTAGATGAGTTTCTTGATGTTTGTGAAACGCTCCAGATGCGTGCTTGCGCCAGCATGGAGACACGGGTCTTTGTACCAGAATTTGCGGACGATGAAATCAACTCACCCGGTGAACCGGGTATTGCCTATCACATGGGCTGTGGTTTTACCCAAGGCCATTGTGCAGATGATGCACTGGTACATGAGTTACTGGCCATGTCCAACAAGCGGACGCTGGGACTCATAGATCGGGTCAATGCATTTCTGAATCCTGTAGTGGTGGATTTTGATGCGGATCTTCTTCCGCTGACTCCGGGGGGTAATGCCACAGAACGCCATGTTTGTGTGGCCTATATGCAAAAGGCGGAGGAGCACTTTCCAGATACAGCAGCGCGTGTGGCTTATTGGGCGGACAAACTGGGTACAGACCTTGAAAAAATTGAAGCCATCCTCAATGATGGCCCTGCATTGCAAGGCTTGATTCGTTCCAAAACGATGAAGTCCGGGGGCGTCGGGTATGTACAACCATCAGGCCCGGACTTCCCGAAGCTGGATGCGGTGAATGCCTTTACCCGAAGCCAGGGGGCCATCCCCACCCACGCCTGGCTCGACGGCACCACATCGGGTGAAGCCAGGCAGGATGAATTAATGGATTCCATGATAGCTTCGGGTACTGAAGCGGTGAACCTTATCCCGGACCGAAGCTGGAACATAACAGACAAAGACACACAGGCATTGAAGGTAGCTAACATGCACAGTTTTGTTGCTGCTGCACAAGAACGGCACTTGCCTGTGCTGGTAGGTACAGAGATGAACGCCTATGGCCTGCCCTTTGTGGATAACTTTACTGCGGAGCCCATGAAGCCCCTATACACGGTGTTCAAGGAAGGCGCGGACATCCTCCATGCCCACACACAACTGGAGCTTCATGGCGGGAAGGGCTATGTCAGTAACTGGGCCAGTGATACCTTTAGCGAAGCCAGGGACAAATATGCCTTTTACGCAGCCGCAGGGGCGCTGTTAAGTCCCGGAAATCCACTGCACATTGCCATGATTCAGGAAGTCCATGAACCTGGCACTTTGTTGGAGCATTTGAAGAGCAAGGCATCTTTTTAAAGTTCGCGGATAAATACTTTAATCTTCGGCTTTACTTTTCGCTTTTTCTTTTTGCGCTTAATGGCTCTACGAAAGGTAGAGTCCAACTCAAGCGCTATTGATTCAATAGTGATATAAATCAAATAGAGAAAAGCAAAGATCGGGAGAATGACCCAGCCATTGTTGTTGGCCCTTGAGCCACTTCGCACCCCAATCCAGAAATCTTCTTTCCTTTTTTGGACTTTATGGGCTTTTCCCGAGCGTATTCGAATTCGGTCTACCAAGGGATCATCCGAATGCTTTTTCTTATGTTTTCTATTTCAG
>CALAXS010000731.1 GCA_937895305.1 uncultured bacterium | reverse complement strand
TTCCTGCGTGCGGTACCACTTGATATAGGCATCGCCCAGAATAAGCTTGCCAAAGCGACCCTGTTCAATGGCTTTCTTGATGCGCATGGAATCTTCTGAAAAGCGACTCTGGAAAATACAGCCCAAAAGCACATTGTACTTTTCCGTTGCTGCAATAATTTTATCAATCCGCTTCGTCGTTACATCCAACGGTTTCTCGGAAAGTATGTGCTTGCCCGCCTTGGCGATGTCGATGGCAATTTCAGCACGGAGACCGCTGGGTACACACAGGCAGACCGCCTGAATGTCGTCCCGCTTGAGCATTTCCTTATAGTCCGTATAGGCATCTGCACCATACTGGCCCGCCAAATCCTCCACAATTTCCTTACGCAAGTCTGAAATCGCGACCAGCTTCGCACCACGCACTTCTGCCAGCGCTGCTGCGTGTACCGGGCCAATGTTTCCACAACCAATAATGCCGAATCCTACCGATGCCACGGGAATACCTCCAGGTTAATTTTTTGAGAGTATAACAAAACTATAGTGTATGCCGAAATTATCTAGGCATTTTAATCAGAAATGCTGCGTACCGTATCCACAACCAGACGTACATTTTCAAAGGGCGTTTCGCGAAGCAGGCCATGGCTCAGGTTAAAAATATGCCCACGATGTTCACCGGACAAGACGCATGCACGCACAGCTTCTTCAATTTCGGCCTTACTGCCATGGACCAGTAGTTTGTTGTCCACATTGCCCTGCACCACTGCATTCACGCCCAGTGTCTCCCGTGCTGTCGCTATGCTGATGCCACCCGGCAGACTGATCACATCGGCACCTGCTGCCTCTAGATCATCAATATGGGGCCAATCCCGAGCGAAGTTGATGGTAGGCACCACGTCCTTCAGGGCTTCAAAGATACGCTGTTGATAGGGCAATGCAAATTCAGCATACTGTTCCCGACTCAAGAGGAAAGCACAAGATTCAAAGAGTTGTACCGCCGTCGCACCCACACTCGCCTGATACTTCAGATAACTGATGGTCAAGGTCGTGATGCGGTCCAGACAGGCATGGACCTTCTCCGGGGCTTCCGCCAGCCACGCCATGGCTTTGGATGCTGTCGCGCCAAAACTCTTGCCCTCCATGATGAACACGGCCAACGTTAGCGGTGCACCCGCAAAACCAAATACCGGGAGCTCACCCTGGAGCGATTCCTGTAAACGCGCAAAAGTTTCCCCTACAAAAGGATTCCCCGCTGCTGCGTCATAGGGCTGAATCGCATCCAGATCATCAGGATGCTCCAACGGCTTTTCCAGCACAGGACCCGGACGAAAGACAAAATGCGCCCCCATGGGCGATAACGGCGTCAGGATATCCTGATAAAAGATAATGGCATCCACACCTATCCGTTTGGGCAACAACGAAAAAGTCGTGGCATATTCAGGATTTCGGAACAACTCCTCCAGCGATAGATTGCTCTCATCACGAATTCGCAGATACTCAGGATCCGTGCGACCCGCCTGTCGCATCATCCAGATAGGGGTGCGCTCGGTTGTTTCACCCTGCAGGGCGCGTTGAATCAGCGTATTAACGGGAATCTGGGACATGATTAATTACTCTCATCTTGAAAAACAGGGTCGCATGAATGGGGATTACATAGCCAACGGTACGACAATGCACTATCATACCGATCTCCTCCCCCCTTTTTCAGCACTCACGCACTGAAAAGTTCATCAATCAGACGGGCGACGGTTAAAATAGACCAATATAGCGCCTAAAACGGCAACCCCGATCCAGTGCATAAAGCTGAGTGGCAGGTCCGCCAGAAATTGTGGTGCAACCTGAAAATAAATGCTTCCTCCCGCGAGTGCACCTGCAATCAATAATATAAATCCTATGGGGGTCATGCATAAACTCCTTTAGCTAGCTCCCCCCATTATACCGGCTTAACCCCTTCAAGCCACGATACAAACTTTCAATCAGGACCTCTAAAGGGATAAGATTCTGTCTGTAAACCATTGAGGCCCTATGAGCAAAGAATCAGACAAAAGAATCGAAGCATTGGAATCCCAGGTTCGTGCCCTGACGGAACAGCTGCGCAGTATGCCTGTTTCCGGCAAAGATGCTTCAGAATCACCTGAACCCAAGCCTATCGTCAAGCGTGAACTCCTGGCCGAAAAGACCCTCCGTGAAAAAGAGGGCGACCTCGTACAGAATGTCCGTGATAAAATGGATAAAGTATTTCACGGTGACTCGGCAGATGCTATCGAGTCCCGTATCGGTGCAGTCTGGTTGAGTCGGGTCGCCGTGGTGATTCTCATGACCGCAGTCGTTCTCGGTGGACGCCTCACCATCAATGCAGACAATATCGGTCCCTGGGTCGTCGGTGCCCGTGAAAAGGTGATGATTGGTTACCTGATAGCAGCGGCTTTTATCGCTTACGGCGTATTCTTTCGCAAGTTGGACGAACTCTTCTCCGGGGCGATTCTGGGTTGTGGACTGGCCGCGCTCTATTACACCTCGTACGCCATGTTCAACGTTCCCGAAGTACAACTCTTTGATCAGACCCCCTGGTCCCTTGCTTTATTGCTCGGGTGCCTGGTTCTCCTCGGCGGCTTTGCCCATTGGGCCAAGAGCCAGACCGTGGCTGCCGTGGGGATATTCCTCGCCTACTACACCATCGTACTCAGTGCGCTTCAGGCCCCCACAGTCAATGATCTTGTTTATGCTCTCACCATTTGTTCTGCCATTGCCCTGTTGACGCTGGTCTTTCACATTACCCATCGCTGGCTCCTCTTTTCCTGGGTCATGCTCATCACTACCCACGTTCTCTATATTTACTTTATCTGGTGGAATCCCGAAATCGAAGGTCTCAGCGAAAAAGAATTCTTCTGGCTCTCCACAGGATTCCTCACCCTGAACTACATTCTCTTTGCCCTGCTCTCTATCATTGATGCACGTAAAACAGGCGAATATCGAAAGGGCGTGGCTCCCATGTCCGGGACCAATTCCGCCGTATTTTTTGTGTTGACCTATCTTTCTATCAGCATGAATTACCACGAAGAGCAATGGCTCTTTCGCGTGGGCATCGCAGCGTTGATGCTTCTATTCGCCATGATTTGCACCATGACCGGACCAAAACGAAACTACCTTTACCAAATCTATATCGCCAAAGTCGTCGTCCTCCTGACCCTGGCCCTCTATTCCTACCTGGGTAGTAGCGAAAAATTCCTCGTCGCCATGGCCATCGAATGCCTCGGCCTCGGTTTTTCCTATCGGCGCAGTGGACTGATCATCTTTAAAGTTCTCGGTATATCCCTCATGGGGATAACGACCCTGGGTTGTATTCTCGCCTTTTTCAGTTGGGCCAGTGCTCTGGATACGGTCGGTGTGGTAGAGATCGGTCCCTACAATGTACCTGCTGTCTGGTTCACCGCCATAGGCGTTTCACTCAGTTTTTGCGTGGTCGCCTGGTTTTACGAGCATTTTGTAAAAAGCCTCCGTCCCCAGGACCGCACGGTAAAGAGCCAATGGTTCATGGCCGATACCCCCCTGGACATTCACAACAGTGCCCTATCTATTGTCCATGCTGCTGCTGCATCCTTTGTCCTCCTTACACTCACCATCATCGAACTTAGTGCGCATCCCCTGCTCCCCTTCGTGTTGACACTGGAAGGGGTCGCCATGGCTGTGCTGGGGCTTCTCCTGCGTACCCCCCAGATCGATGTGGCCAGTGTGCTCCTCCTCGTCGCAGCCCATGTGTGCTTCCATATTTTTCTCTGGCCTGTGGTAGAAATTGCCGGCTTTACGACCCAAAACTATTTTGTGTACTACAGCCTGTTTCTGGCCGGGTTCACTTTTATCGGTGCCATGGCCTGGGAACGCTATCTGAATCGCGTGCCCAAAGGCGGCTCCGAACTGGAACACGACATTGTGGCAGCTGTGCCCTACCTCATGGCGACCTTTGTGCTGACTACACTCGTTGCACGGCAGCTGGACATTGTTCAAGTACCTGCCATGCAGACCGCCATCGGTACCGGACTCTTGCTTGTAGGATGTCTTTTTCACTTACCCGCCATTAAAGCTTCAGGCGTACTCGGGCTGGGACAAGGTGCGGTGACCCTGTTTCTCTATCTCATGAATACCGACAATCCCATGGCAAAGCTTCCCGACTTCATACCCTACTTCATTGCTTTCCTCATCACCTTCATCATTTCAGAGCGCCTTTTTGTGATTCTCCAGCACTATGAAAAAGTACCCTCCCGCATGGAGGATCATCTGCGAAGTATCCTGGTCGCTACCCCGGTAGTACTCGGCGTACTGGGATTCTATGTCTACGCCAGTGGCTACCAGCTCATCCTTTACAATCTCCTAATCTCCACGGTAGCCATCATACTCGGCTTTCTCTTTCGTGAAAGTCGATACCGCTGGGCAGCCTTGGGCCTCTTCGCCCTGGTGACACTCCAGGCATTCCTCCTGTTCGATGAAATGTCCGATCTC
>CALAXS010000730.1 GCA_937895305.1 uncultured bacterium | reverse complement strand
GCACGTCATTGCACCTCGATTCTCTCGGCTCGCAATGACGTGTAAAGTCATGGTCTTGCAATTAACTTATACCATCAATACCACTCGATAACTATAACGCAATCAGCACAGCTTTTTCATGACTTCAACCATTCGTTGTGCCGCGTGGCCATCGCCATAGGGATTGGATGCAGTGCTCATGGCGGTATAGGCCCCAGGGTCATCGAGAAGTTTTGACACCTCGCGGATAATGCACTGCGCGTCTACGCCCACAAGTTTGGACGTGCCTGCTTCGATGGCTTCGGGGCGTTCGGTGTGTTCGCGCATAACGAGAACGGGCTTGCCCAGGTGGGGCGCTTCTTCCTGAATGCCCCCGGAATCGCTGAGCAAGAGATAAGCCTGATCCATAATCCAGACGAAAGGCGCGTAGCCGAGGGGTTCTATGAGGTGCACATTTTCCAGGCCCTGAAGAAGGCGCTGAACCGGTTCACGTACATTGGGGTTGAGGTGCATGGGATACACGAAAAGACAATCCGGGTATTGCCCGGCGAGGGTAGCAATGGCCTTGCAGATGGACTCAAAGCCAGCCCCGAAATTCTCGCGGCGATGTCCGGTGACGAGGACCATGCGCTGTCCCGCTTCGAGCTGTTGCAGGGGAAAGTTTTCGGGCAGGGCAGGACGACTTTCCCGCACCTTGGCCACCATCCAGTCGAGCGCATCAATAACGGTGTTGCCCGTAACCTCAATCCGGTCGGCTGGAACCCCTTCCTTGAGGAGCTGCGTCTTTGCCTGTTCCGTGGGTGCAAAGTGCAGGTCTGCGATGCGGGAAGTGAGTTGGCGATTCATCTCCTCCGGGAAGGGGGCGTATTTGTCATAGGTGCGTAAACCGGCTTCCACATGAGCAACCGGAATCTGCGCATAGTACGCGGCCAGGGCTGCTGCAAAAACCGTGGTCGTATCCCCTTGCACCACGATGAGATCAGGACGCTCTTCCTTGAAAACGTCCTGCAGGTGACGTAGGACTTCATTGGTGACATCGGTGAGTGTCTGGCCCGGTTGCATGAGATCAAAATCACGGTCAGGAATTAAGCCGAAAGTTTCTATAACCTGATCCAGCATCTGACGGTGTTGACCCGTAACCCAGAGAAGGGGTTCGAAAGATTTTACATCTGCACAAAGTGCCCGGTAGACAGGGGCCAGTTTGATGGCTTCGGGTCGTGTGCCCATGATGAGGGCTATGCGCTTGCGTTCACCCATTTATAGTTGTGCCGCAGCACTTTCGTCGAGGTACCATTCCGGGTCGACGATTTTTCCGGCAGGATACGCACCCCCCTGTACCGCACGGACAACGTCTACGCGGTCATCGCCCAGTACAAGGAAGCAACGGGCTTTGGCTGCGTTGATGACGGGGTAGGTGAGGGTCACACGATAGGTGTCCAGCTGCGGCACGGTGTTGCGCACCACAAAACGTTCATGCTCTTCCAGCGCCGCAGTACCGGGAAAGAGGGAGGCGGTATGGCCATCCCCACCCATACCGAGAATGATCATATCGAAAACAGGGACACCCGCTTCATTCTGGGGGAGGGTCTTTTCGAGGAGAAGCTCGTAGTCTTCCGCTGCATTCTCCCGCTCAGCTTCCATGCGATAGGCTTCTACGGCGGGTACAAGATTCAGGAGCGTCGTCGCCGTCATACGCCAGTTGGAATCCTGGTGTTCAGGCCCCACACCCCGCTCATCGACCTGAAAGATACACAGCTTGTCCCAGGGGATTTCGTTGCGGTAGGTCGTGACCATGTGAGAAAAGAGCTGCTTTGGGCTGTTGCCACCGGACAGGGCCAGATAGAATCGGTCCTGGTGCTGCGTCGCATCCGCGATGCGTTTCGCGAGGGTTTCGGCCGGGTCTACCGACCCATGAATGGTGTGTTTCATCAGGACTTAACGCTCCTCCCTGGTTTCCTTGGGTCTAGCCTACCATATTGTGTATTGACCATGCTTCATTGCATTTCCCTGTCATCCTAACTGTGAAAACGGGAATCCCCCCAACGGTATCCTAACGGTCGGTCGAAGCATACACGGATGAATGATATGAAGCTCCGCAGATGCAGAAAACGCGGTACAGCCGTTAAGAACTATACCGCGTAGTGATTATATTGAAGGCGACGATTTAACCGAGAACGGCGTCGATGGCTTTAGCCAGATCGTCTTTGGGGGTCACGCCCACGAAACGGTTTACTTCTTCGCCGTCTTTAAGGATAAGCAGGGTCGGGATACTGGCCACGCCGAATTTCTGGGCCAGTTCGCCTTCTTCATCCACATTCACTTTCGTGATATTGGCCTTGCCATCATAGGCAGCAGCGAGTTCGTCAATAGCAGGGGCAATCATTTTGCAAGGACCACACCATTCTGCCCAAAAATCGATGAGGGTAACCCCCCCGGAAACCGTGGCTTCGAAATTGTCTTGTGTTAATGCAGCTGCATTACTCATCCTTGCTATCCTCCTCGTCAACCTGGGTCGACTTTATTGATTAAAACACTTGATTTACCCGAATGTATCCATCACCCCCACCGTGGCGCGATTATAGCCCAAACGGCATCGTTACGCAATGTAGGGCACCCTGGCCCCGGAAAACACCAGTTTTAAATACAGACCTGGTTTCAAATTACTCCGTAAGTGATTATGTCCTTTATTTACATTGTGAATCATCGCGAGCACGAGATTGCCGCGTTGCTCACTTAGTTCGCGCCTCGCAATGACGTGAAATTTGGAATATTCGCTCAATCACCCCGTCATTGCGAGCCGAGAGCAAACGAGTCGTGGCAATCTTCCATGAGAAGGCTATGTCAAATTGCAAGCTGACGTGGC
>CALAXS010000729.1 GCA_937895305.1 uncultured bacterium | reverse complement strand
TGTGAATAGTGGCGGTTCGTCCATGGTGGGATTTGAAAAAGATGAATTGTTGCACACCCCCATTAAGGCCTTACTGGTGGGGGGGACAGAAGAGCTAAATTATATCAAGCGGATTCTGAACGAGCGCCCTACCATCAAGAATTATGAAACCGAGCTCATCAAAAAGACGGGTGAGCATACCCCGGTAAATATTTCCCTGTCAATGGTCAGTGGTGTTGATGGAAAAGTTATCTCCACTTTTGCAATCTGTAAGGATATTACAGAGCAGAAGCGCCTGGAGGAAGAACTGAAAGAGATGTCCATCAAGGACTCCCTCACAGGATTGTACAACCAGCGTTACTTTCATGACCGCCTGGCGGTAGAAATTGAACGTGCAAAACGTCAGGGCCACCCCTTGTCCATGCTGTTGTTTGATGTGGACGACTTCAAGACGTATAACGATTGTCACGGTCACCTGGACGGCGATAATGTGCTGGCTACAGCGGGCAAGGTAATTTTTGAGAGCACCCGTGATTTTGTGGATATCGGGTTCCGCTATGGCGGGGACGAGTTTACAGTGATTCTGCCGGAAGCAGACGAGGATCAGGCTTACGTGGTTGCAGAACGTATCCGTACCGGCTTTGAAGCCTGCAAGTTTGATGATCTGACCTTGAGTCTGGGCTTGATGCAATACAAAGAGGGCGTGAATGCCCGCTCCTTTATGCGCATTACGGACTCATTGATGTACGAAGCGAAACGTTCCGGCGGTAACCGGGTGTATGTATTACGGGGTGAAGGACAGGATGCAACCGAAGTCAAGGCTGCTCCGGAAGAGAAAGAAGATACAGCGTGAACTTTGGTATCTGTAGTGAAATTTTCAAAGACTGGAATGATATAGCGCGAACGGTCGATTTTGTGAAGGAGACGGGCTACGATGGCTTGGAAATCGCACCCTTTACCCTGTCGCAATACGTAACCGATATACCCACATCCAAGCGCGAGGAAATTGTACGCGAAGCGGCACGTGTTGACCTGGATATTCTCGGGATTCACTGGGTATTTGTGGGGCCGGAAGGGGTGCATCTGACCCACCCGGACAAAGCTGTACGTGATTTTACTGCACAGTATCTCATCGATCTGGTTAATTTTTGTGGCGATGTGGGGGGTGAAGTCATCATCTTTGGATCCCCAAAACAACGTAATGTGGAAGAAGGCGTAAGCTACCAGCAGGCCTTCGATAATGCACAGGAAGTCTTTGAAAAGGCACTACCTGCCTGTGAAGCACAGGGCGTGACCATCTGCATGGAGCAGCTCACCCACATGGAGACGAATTTTTGCCTGAATGTGGAGCAGACTCTGGACCTCATCAAGGCAGTGGACCACGAAAAATTTCAGCTTATTCTTGATACCAAAGCCATGGCCTTCGAAAAAAAAGATCGCGGAACCTTGATTCGCGAATGCGCCCCCTGGCTAAAGCACTATCATGCTAACGACGAAAATATGGATGGCCCAGGCTTTGGCGACGTGGACTTTGCTCCCATATTCCAGGCCCTGAAAGATATTGATTATCAGCATTATGTCTCCGTGGAAGTCTTTAATTTTGAACTGGGCCCGGAAACTATTGCGACCAAAAGCCTGGACTACATGAAACAATTCGTATAGGTTTTTACACTGCGTCATTGCTTTAAAGGGGTCCACCATGGCCGCTATTTCCAAGGTAGATAATCCAATTACGTTATTTGAGCAGTGGCTCGCCGAGGCCGATGCTTGCGATACGATCAAGGAACCCACTGCCATGATCATGGCAACGGTGGATGAATCCGGTATGCCCGACGCGCGCACTGTGTTGCTAAAGGGGGTCGATGATGGTGGCTTTGTCTTCTACACCAACCTCACCAGTGTAAAGGGGCGTCAACTTGCAGCGAACCCCAATGTGGCCTTGTGTTTTTATTGGATGGATCTGGACAAGCAGGTTCGTATACAGGGTAAAGTGCATCCCGTAACAGACGCAGAAGCCGATGAATATTTCCACTCACGCCCCAAGCAAAGCCAGATAGGTGCCTGGGCCTCAAAGCAATCCCAACCCTACGAGAAACGTTTTGAGCTGGAAAAACGACTCGCAAAATATACAGCCAAGTATGGTATTGGCGAAGTGCCCCGCCCGGAGTTCTGGTCCGGCTTTCGCCTGGAACCACAGCGCATCGAGTTTTGGTTGAAGGCCCCTTACCGACTCCATGATCGGGTGCAATATACCCGCCAGGGCGATACATGGAATACCACACGCCTGTTCCCCTGATTGAAAGAAAGACCAGCTTCAGCCGTCATTGCGAGACGAGCGTAAGCGAGGCGTGGCAATCTCATT
Organism: uncultured bacterium; assembly: GCA_937895305.1. GTDB lineage: Bacteria > Hydrogenedentota > Hydrogenedentia > Hydrogenedentales > JAEUWI01 > CALAXS01. The sequence goes on along the minus strand of CALAXS010000729.1, from coordinate 4,819 downwards.
TTGCATGATGACTAATAGTGGGGAACAACGGCCAGCCACTCCGCATATTACTCGTTCCAAAGCTCCAGCTTGGGAATGCATATCCCGGAGCTCTGCTCCGGCAAACAGGTATGTTCGACTGGAAATCCTACGACTTCATTCCCGACTTGAGTTAGGCATGTTTACGCGTAGATTCCCGCCTCCGCGGGAATGACAAGGATAAATAAATTCTCTTGTGACACAACACTTTCCCAAATGCAACAACGACCTACCCTCAGCCGTCATTGCGAGACGAGCGTAAGCGAGGCGTGGCAATCTCATTTTGCATGATGACTAATAGTGGGGAACAACGGCCAGCCACTCCGCATATTACTCGTTCCAAAGCTCCAGCTTGGGAATGCATATCCCGGAGCTCTGCTCCGGCAAACAGGTATGTTCGACTGGAAATCCTACGACTTCATTCCCGACTTGAGTTAGGCATGTTTACGCGTAGATTCCCGCCTCCGCGGGAATGACAAGGATGAATAAATTCTCTTGTGACACAACACTTTCCCAAATGCAACAAGGACCTACCCTCACCCGTCATTGCGAGACGAGCGTAAGCGAGGCGTGGCAATCTCTTGCTCGCATCGCCTTTGCAGTCGGTAGCCCCTTAGTCCAGCGGCACCTTGTCCTGCGTCCACACCGTCAGATTCGTCAAATCACGATCCTTCTTCTTTGGGAACAGTCCACCCAGGAAGAAGCCCACCAGGAACATAATGACATTACCCACAATACCTGTGTAGTACTGGTCGATGGCCGGGAAGCTATCATCGCTCAAGCCCAAATACCCCATTTGCTTGCATACCATTAACAGGCTAAAGGAGACGGTTGCAATAACGCCCCCAAAGACAGCCCGGTCATCGCCCCATTTGGTTATGAAACCGAGGAAGAACAACCCAAACAACCCGCCCATGGTTATGGAGGCGATAATCGTATTCGTATCCTGCAAGGTTTCCCCATCGTATTTCGCCCAAATCATGGCAACACCCAACATAATAAATGCGCAGATGATAGCAACGATCTTTGCCACTTTAAGGTAATGGGTGTCATCCTTTTCCTTCACCAGATGACGACGATAGATATCCACAACGAATACGGTTGAGATGGCATTGAGACTGGAATCCAACGAAGACATAGCCGCAGCCATAGCCGCCGCCATGACCAGCCCGGCAATCCCCATGGGTAGAACTTTAAGACTGAAGAAAGGAAGAATACCCTCGGCTTTTACGGATTCACCCGCTGCGTTCTGCCCCACCAACATAGCATAGGCTTCCGGGTCTGGATTGGCCTGATAATAGACAAAGAGTGCTGTACCCAGAAACATGAAGAAAGTCCAGATAGGAATACTGGCCGCCACACAAACCCACATGGCCTTGCGTGCTTCTTTTGCGCTCTTGGATGCGCAATATCGTTGAATGATATTCTGGTTACTGCTGTATTCCATGAGCCAGTTAAAGAGCCCGTATATCAGCAGCATCATCGCCGTTTTCTCGTAAAGGGTCAGATTCCACTTGTTTTCTTTAACCGTCATCACGCCTGTATCCGGATTGACCAGACCTTCGGCCAGCGAAAACTTGTTATGCTCCATACCCACTTTAAAGATTTCCATAATGCCACCATCGAGATTCATGCAAATAAATACCAGGGCAAAAACACCACCGGCAAAGAGGACTATGGTCTGTACCACATCCGTCCAGATAACAGCTTCAAAACCACCCACGATGGTGTAGAAAGAAACAAAGACCCCGGCGATGATGATGGACATTTCTACACTGAGCCCGGTTAATGTATATATGAGTACCGAGAGGAGCCAGAGGATCATGCCAATGCGGACCAGCTGTTGCGTGATAAAGATGAGTGCACCATAAACACGTGCGCCGGGACCAAATCGACCTTCCAGATATTCATACGCTGAAGTGATCTTGCCCCGCCTGAAAAAGGGTAGAAAGACGATGGATGCGATGAGTACGCCCAGTGGTAAGGTCATGGCGGGTAAGAGCCGCAGAAATGTGGTCTTATACGCATCCGCCGGATAACCAAGAAACGATACCGAACTGATAGACGTGCCCACCATGGACAGCCCAATGGCCCAGCCGGGGAAGTTGCGACCCCCCAGGAAATAATCTTCCGTGCTCTTGTTACGCCTGGCAAACCAAAGGCCTGCCATGGTTATACCCAGGAAATATACCACGATTACCGCTAAATCGCCCCAACGAATTTCCATGTTTCTCTCGTCCTTTCAACCCCTGTTGACGTGCCAAGGTACCATGTTCACCTCTTACTTTCAAGGAAGGCAAAAAGCTTGTAGGCACCTCGCAGAATGCCTATACTATTCGACGAGTGTTTTTTACAGGGGAAAACAGGTTTAAATTTTCAGATTTGAGTGAGAAGGAGTTTTATAATGGCTGCATTTCAGGTTGGTTACATCGGTGCCGGGTTTATTTCCACATTCCACGCAAGGGCACTACAATACGTACGCGGCATTGAACTGGGCGGTGTGTACTCCATTAAAGGTTCGGAAGAACTCCAGGCCTTTGCAAAGAAAATCGGCGTGGGGGAATGCACGGTTCAACCCAGTATCGCTGAACTCTGCAAAAACGTCGATGCCGTCTGCATCTTCGCGCCCAACTTCGCCCGCATCGAAATCATGCAGGCCATCGTAGACGCCGTGAAAGAAGGCGCCGAACTCAAGGGCATCATCGTCGAGAAGCCTCTGGGCCGTACCGTGGCCGAAGGGCAGATACTGGTTGACCTCGCCAAAGAAGCCGGACTCCCCACCGCCTACTTCGAAAATCAGATCCACATGAAAGGCATCAACGCCGCTGTACAACAGCTGGCCCCCCAACAGAAAAGCATGGGCCCCATCACCCTCTGCCGCAGTGCCGAAGAACATGCAGGACCCCACGAACCCTGGTTCTGGGACCCCACCAAACAAGGTGGGGGCGTACTTTCCGATATGGGTTGCCACAGCATCGCCGTGGCCTGGCACGTCCTCAATCCTATCGGTAAACCCATCGACTTCCTCAAGCCCATATCCATATCCTGCGATACCGCCCTCCTCAAATGGGGCACCAAAGAGGGCCAGAAAAAGCTCATGGAGAAGATGGGCGTGGACTACAGTAAAACACCCGCCGAAGACTTTGCCACCGGCGTGGTCACCTTCGAAAACCCGGAAACCGGACAACGGGTTAAAGGACAGTTCACCAACTCCTGGATGTTCGACAAGCAGGGCCTGCGCCTCTATATGGACGGCCTCGGACCCGGCTACGCCTTCGAACTGAACACACTACAATCGGCGCTACAGATATTCATTGGCGACGAAGCGGCCGAAGCTGTGGCCGATGCAGAAATCGCCCTGGAAAAATCAACCGCCACCCGGGGCCTACTCACCGTGGAGCCCAACGAGGCCGACCTCTATGGCTACACCGATGAAATTATCGACGCTTGCAACGCATTCAAGCAAGGCAAAGACGCCCTGCTTAACTTTGAATATGGCCTCGAAATCACCAAGCTCTGCCAGGCCGGCTACATGGCTGCTGAACGCGGTGTCACCCTCAACCTCACCGACCCGCAAGTACAAGAAGACCTCAAGACCTATCAATCCCTCATCAGTCAGGGACGCGGCGCCGAAGTGCTTCACGTCATGTAAGGTCTCAAATGCCTGTCGTCCCCGGCTCGACCGGGGACCTCCCCAACAGTATCCCAACTTCCAGTCAGTGCAATGACCCTAACCCACCACGTCATTGCGAGGAGGCTTCGCCGACGCGGCAATCTCTTTTTGCACGATGAAGTAAATGTGGAACCTCGACCAACCACTCCGAATATCCTCCCCTCATACTACAAATTTTCCTTCCAAACCTCCCCCGATTTCCGGTATCCTTTCCTTTCGGCAGATAACAACCATGAGGGCAGAACAATGGGCAATCTCCGTACACCAGACACACAGTTTGAAAATTTACCCGGCTATCCCTTCGCACCCAATTACGCAGAAGTCCCCGGCGGACGCATGCACTATGTGGACGTGGGGGAGGGGAACCCCATCCTCTGCATGCACGGTGAACCTTCCTGGTCCTATCTCTATCGCAAGATGATTCCAGGATTGCAGGAACACGGACGCGTTATTGCGCCCGATCTCCTCGGCTTTGGGAAATCCGATAAGCCCGATGCCCGGGACACCTACACCTTTGACTTTCACTACGACGCGCTCAAGGGCTTTCTTGAAGCACTGGACCTGCGCAATATCACTCTCGTCTGTCAGGACTGGGGCGGTTTGCTCGGCCTGACCCTCGCAGCCCACGAAGCGGACCGCTTTGATCGGCTGGTTATTATGAATACCGGACTTCCCAATGGCGACGATAAAATGCCCGAGGGTTTCGACCAATGGCGCACCTTGTCCGAGCAAATGATACAAAGTGATCTAGGCATCATCATGCAGATGGCTACCACCAGCGAATTGGAAGATGCGGTCATTGACGCCTATCGCGCGCCTTTCCCGGACGACACCTACAAAGCTGGTGCCTACCAATTCCCATGGCTTGTCCCCACCGAACCAGAACACCCCAGTGCGCCCAAGATGAAAGCTGCCCGTGAAATATACGCAACCTGGGAAAAGCCCACCCTCGTCATGTTCTCCGACAAAGACCCCGTTACCAAGGGTGGCGATAAATGGTTCCGCAAGCTCATCCCCGCTGCACAACGGGAACCTGATATTGTCATTGAAGGTGCCGGACACTTCCTCCAGGAAGACGCACCCGAAGAATTAGTCAAAAATATCGTAGCGTTCTTGGAACGGCACGCT
>CALAXS010000728.1 GCA_937895305.1 uncultured bacterium | reverse complement strand
TGACGGGGTGTTTGAGCGACGTTAATAAATTTCACGTCATTGCGAGGCACGAACGCAGTGAGTAACGCGGCAATCTCGTGCTTGCAACGATCCACTCTATAAACAAAGGCCCGTAACGGTTCATGGAAACTCGAAAACACCGTGACATTTCAAACTGGGGATACATGAGCCATGGACCCCATTTCGACATGGACTTGCTGTATCCCGGCCTATCTTTGTAGAATCCACCCAGCATGTTTACAGTAAATCCTATCTCAGCCTTTGAACAGGAGTTGTTATGCCTTCCATATCCCTCGACCATGTAACCACGATTGAATGTCATTATGTTGCCACTGAACATGCTGCGGTTTATCTGATTGAAGCCAATGGCCGTGCAGCTTTTGTTGATAATAATACCCAGCTCGCCCTGCCCTATATGCTTGCAGCACTGGAAGATAAGGGCCTGAAGCCGGAAGACGTAAATCTCATGCTGGTGACCCATGCCCACCTGGATCATGCGGGTGGTACTGCGGCACTCCTCGAGGTTTGTCCCAATGCTCATGTGTACACCCACCCCAAGGCCAAGCGCCACATTGTGGACCCTTCGCGTCTGGTTGCCGGGGCGAAGCAGGTCTATGGCGAGGAAGTCTTTGACGCCTATTACGGGGAGGTAGCACCTGTATCCGAAGACCGGATCACTGCGGTAGAGGATGGTGAAGTTATAACGTGGGAAGGGCACACCTTCAACTGTTTCTATACACTGGGCCATGCTTCCCACCATGTGTGTTTCCATGATGAAGCGATGAACGCCGTATTTCCCGGGGATAATCTGGGGGTGGGTATTTCGCCTTTGCTGCACCCGGAGTGGTCGGGTTTGTTTGCCTCGTCGTCGCCGCCTGAGTTTGATGCGAATTTGGCGCGTGAGAGTGTACAGAAAATTCTGGGCACGGGCGCAAGGGCGGCCTACCCCACGCATTACGGACGTTTTGATGATGTCCCGAAGGCAGTGGCGCAGGTGGAGCATTCTCTTGATTTGACGGAGCAATGTATTGCAGACGGCCTGAATACAGATCTGGAGGGGGACGAATTACTTGAATGGTCCAGGGACCGGATTGGCAGTGCGATAAAGGAGCACCTGGGCTGGTGTGGGGTGGCGGATGTGGAAGAAGCCTACAAGTGGTATTTTGGTGATGTGTTTCTCAATGGCATGGGGCTGAGTATTGCAGTGCAACGTGCACGTAAGGCGGGGGCGTAGCCTGTTGAGGTGGAACGCTTGAAACTTTGCCTCATGGTTCATCCCAGTGCCTGGTCGTGGATACCACGATATATACGGGCCTTTCGCGCCTGTTGCGATACCCTGGTGTTGGGGCCTGCATCGCCGGATCCGTTGGGGTGTCCTGAACCGGATGTGGTCTGTGATTTCGGTGACACGCCTGACCTTTATGCTGTTCTTCCCGAAGGCTGGGTGCCCGACCTCGTAGTGGGTATTGCTGGTATCGGCGGCGAGGCATTGTATCCAGCTGTGGCAGAGTTGTCGTGTCCCACGGCGTATTTCACCATTGACACCTGGCAATGTATTTCCGACTATCACCATGCACGCAATTACGACTTTGTCTTTGCAGCACAATCCGAGTTTGTGCCCCTTCTCGAAGCCACGGGTGCTGCGCGGGTTTCATGGTTGCCCCTGGCCTGTGACCCCCGGGAGCATGGTCCCGTTGAAGTACCCAAAACCCATGACGTGAGTTTTCCGGGGTCGTACCAGCACCCGGTGCACAACGAACGGAAGCGGCTGCTGCGGTCATTGCAGGACCACTATGCTGTGCTGGTGGAAGAAAAGGTCTATGGTGCAGCGGCCAATGCTGTTTTTTGTTCGGGGCGTATGATCTTCAATCATTGTGCGGTACAGGAAGTAAACATGCGGGTCTTTGAGGCCATGGCTACGGGATCTCCGTTATTGTGTAATGAAGATGCGTCCTATAACGGGCTGTTGGATCTTTTCGAGGATGGCGAACATTTGGTGCTTTACAGCGACGAGCGGGATTTGCACAAGCAGGTGCAGCGGTTGTTGGGTGATGACCGGGAGCGGGTGCGCATAGGGAAGACGGGGATGGAATATGTACGCTCCGCCCATACCTATGAACATCGGGTGAACACTTTTCTACAGACCGTGATGGGCGCGGTACCCGCATTGACAAAGGAAGGGTTGAAGCCCGCTTGGACCGGGACACCATTGGTGGATTGTGTGCCCTTTGCAGCCGGGCGCGTGGTGGACTTTTCCGGAGCCTTGGGCGCTTGGCGTGAATTACTGGCCTTGCGCGGGGTGACCCAATTGACAGGGATGAAGGATGCGGGTGCGGGCTATGATGAATGCGTGGACCGGGAATCCCTTGGAGTGGAAGCTGCCGAGGTGGTGGTTTTGGTTGATGAAGATGATATAGAGCGAGCTATAAAGCATGGTGGGTATTATCTGGTACCTGGAGGGAGTCTGGTGGTTCAAGTGAATACAGCTACCTGGTTATCTTTGGAGTTGGAGGTCAATCTCGACGAACTTCAAAATTGGCTAAGTCCACAGGGTTTTGTATATCGTCGGTTGCTGGGCATGCCGGATGGTGAAGGCTATCTTCTGGTGTTACGTAAGCGGACCCGCAGTGTGCGTGACGTGGTGACACAGGTTTATGATCGCTTGCAACTCACTGGTATAGACGCGCACAGTGTAGTGGACCGTATTCCGGCTACATGGTAAACTTAGTCATTCCTGCGTAGCCTATGTCGGGACGGAAGTTGTCGTAATTCAGTCGAATGTGTCCGCGTTCCGGAGCAGAGCTCCGGGGTATGCATTTCCACGCAGAGGCCGTAGCACGGCAGGCAATAGGGAACGAGTTCAACAGTGAAATCGCTTAGGAGCAAGCAATGAGATATTTAAGTGTTGTATTTTTGGGTCTGATACTGTGCAGTTTTTCAGCCATAGCACAAACGAAAAAACCCTATGAACAGACCATTGACCATGTGTACCTCACCCTGGATGGTGTGGATTTTTACATGGACATATTCGTGCCTACCGGGGAAAACCAGAAAGCGGTCTGGAAACCCGGCACCGGGGGCGAGGGTCTGGGCATTATCGATGTAGCCAGTGGCGCGTGGAGTGCCGACCGGGGCAAGATCAAGGACCATGAAGCGGCCCAGATGTATAACATTTTCTGCTCACGGGGCTATACGGTTTTCGCGGTACGTCCGGGCACGCGAGGTAAGTACACCATCCCGGAGATGGTGAGTCATCTTCAACATGCCATCCGGTATATCAAGGCCAATGCGGAAACGTACGGCATCGACCCGGAACGCCTGGGCATTTGTGGGGCTTCTGCTGGAGGCCATCTGACCTGTCTCACCACACTGAGCGGTGCACCGGGTGACCCCGATGCAACCGACCCCCTGTTGAAACAGAGTACCGAGCTTGCAGCGGCGATTGCCTTTTTTCCACCCACCGATTTTCTACAGTGGGGCGAGAAACCCTTTACCGAGATAGCAGAATCACTGGGTGACATCTGGTTTTTGGGCGGTGTAGAGGGCCATGACGCTGATGAGGTCAAGGCTGCTGCAAAAGCAGCATCCCCCTTGTATCAGGTCAAGGCAGGCGCACCCCCCTTCATCCTGGTGCATGGCGACGCGGACCCCGTGGTGCCCTTGCATCAGTCCGAGAAATTCGTGAAGGCCATGAAGGATGCGGGGAACGACGTGGAGTTTATTGTTAAGCCCGGCGGGGGCCATCCCTGGATTGACATTCCTTTTGAAGTGATTAAGGTCGCGGACTGGATAGATAAGAAGCTGGCGAAATAGGGCAGGAATGGCTGAAGAGTGCAGAATGAGGCAATAATAAAAGAAAACGACTGCCTCACCTGTCACCCCTGCGCAGGCAGGGGTCTCCGCGTCGCGATGCCTAACGCATGTCGGTACTGAAGTTGCAGCAATCCCGGTTAGGCCTTGAATGAGTTTTCCGTCGTAGCGTCTGCACTTGGTTAAGCATTATCACTTGTAGGTCCTTGCCTTCGCAGGAACGACAGGAGGAGAAAGGTTAGTGAACGCTATGCAGGAAATAAAACTAAACACTAAAGGTCGAATTGTACAAGGCCTTCATGTGGGCAGATATATCGAAGTCATTGATGATACGGATAACACAGGTGGATTTTATGTTTTTCAATCAACGACCGAAACATTTGATGAATGTTTTGATGATTGGATGCAGACCTGGGAGTTAGTTGAACAGCATTTTATGTATTGGGAGTGGGAAATAGAATGGCTGGAGAGTGCAGAATGAGGCAAGATGTCGCTAAGGTGTGAAGGGTATGGATAGGGGGCTTGATGCGTGAATCTGCTTGGATGGTTCCGAGTTGAGTTTGGAGTGTAAACGCGGAGATTCCCGCCTTCGCAGGAATGACAGGGGAATTGGTATCCTGTCCAAGTATAGGGTACCCTTATAGTTGGTGTTTATGTATTGCTCCGAAAAGGACGAAAAGTAGTTATGTTGAAATCACTGAGTGCGTATATGGCGTTTGCGCTGGTCCTGGGACTGATGGTTCTGCCGGGCCGGGTCTATGCTGAGGATAAAGCAGAAGTGCGAGGTGCGCCCCTGGGCGCTACGGACGAAGCCCAACCGGAGACCGAAGGGGAAACGGCGGGCCTGGACAGGATTCGTACGATTCCGAAGGAGTCCCTGGAGCTGATGGAGAAGATTGAAGGCAGTGTCAAGATTGACCCCAACAACATCAACTTTGAAAAGACCAAGGACGGCAAGCATCTCAAGGTAAGTTTCGCAGCCCTGAGCAGCTTCGTCTATGAAATGCCGGATCCGGAAGCTATCCGCAGCAGCACCGACCCCACCAAATCCCCCCTGGATCAGATCCCTGATTCCATCAAGAAAGTGGATGACGTTGATATTATTATCGTGGGCTTTATGGTGCCCATCGAAATCAACCGTAAGGGCAAGGTGCGCTCTTTCGCTCTGACGGTGAACCAGACCTTTTGCTGCTACGGCGTTCCGCCCTCCATGAACGAATGGATCATGGTCGAGATGGCCGAAGAACAGACAGCTGACTTTATCCTCGATTTGCCCGTAGCGGTCTATGGCAAACTTCATGTGGGTGAAGAGATTGAGGACGGTTACATCCTGAGCGTGTACCGCATGACTGGAAACGAAGTCATTGATGTGCGTGAGTTATTGAAGCGTACAAAAGCGTCGTAGGAATGTATCACTGTACTGTGCGCTGTACCGGGGAAACGATATGCGCCTGATCATTGCATGGCTAATCTTCTTCTATGAGGTGACCCGCTTTCTGCTGCATTGTGCCGGCTTGGCGAAGAAGCCCGATCTCCGCATCTACGAAGCGCGCTGGGACGGATGGCTCAGTAGTATCTTTGGCTGGAAGCGCGGTCTACGTATTCGGAACGGGGAGCGTTGTCCCCGCCAGAGCCCGGTTGTTTTTGCGGGGAACCATGGCAAGCTGGATGATCCGGCATGTCTGTGGTGTAGCGTTTATCGCGTGAGTGAGGGGAAGGTCAACCCCTATTTCATGATGCGCGACGATTATTTTGATGGCGGGATTTGGGCGTATTTGCCATTCAGGATCAATGATGCACTACAGATGTGCGGGGGGTATGGCGTGACCCGGGACCGGATCCAGCTTTCCCAGCTCCGTGTCTTTATGGACATCCTGAAAGAGCCGGGTTCCTTTATTATGTTTCCCGGGCGCAGCCGCAGTCGTAGCGGGCTGGTCATGGAATACCGTGATGGCATCGATGAACCAGGCGCAGTGTCTTTTTTTCTGGCCCACACCCACCGTACCCTCAAGGATACGCCTGTGGCTGCGGTGCCCATGATGCGTACCTGGCATCCCGTTCGGAAAAACAGCGTGGTTATTTTCGGCGAGCCACTTTACCTTGAGCCCGGTCTGGACCGGGTTGGACAGCGTGCACTGGACTTTGACCTGGTCACACGCATCGGGGAGTTGGTGGAGATTCATGGTGCCCACGTGGTGGCCCTGTTGTTTTACTTGCGCGCACTCCATGGCCTGACACCAACCTGGGCTGTGGAAGACTGTATTCGGGCGGTACGTGATGTGGTAGCCACCATCAAGGACGATGCTTATGTCCACCCTGCGCTGCTGGGTCAGACTGCGGAGGAAGCACAGCGGGTACTACGCTATTTCGCCCGGGCAGTTGTGTTGGACCTGCGTGGAACGCAATTACACTTGAACCACGAAGCTATTCTTCGCACACCGGGGCTGGAGACCAAATTCCGGCGTGAGAATCCCGTGCAATACAGTGCCAATCAGGTGTTGCACCTCACGCTGCTCATTGGTGCTGCGGAGGGTGCATTGGGGCTGGACTCCACAGGGGATATCATGGATCACGAAGTGGCCGGGTAAGGATCCGGACATGCGCTCGAAATTTTTTCTTGCTAACACTTGTGATCAACGTTATGATGGTAATTCGTTTGGGGCATCGCGTTGTTTGCGCGAAGTTAAGTGTGAGGCAACAGGAGAGTTTTACTATGCAGAAAAGGGTATTAACTATGAGAAATTTTCGTTTGTTAGGGATTGTTTTGGGCGCATTGGCTATGGTTGCTTTTGTCGTGCCTGCACAGGCTACTGAATGGAAGACCGTTGAAGTGAAGAAGTATGGTTACAGCTTCAAGATTCCTGCACAGTTTGAGCGCAGTGGGGATGAAGACAAAACCACCAGCTGGTTGTTCCAGCCCGGCTCCGCGCCCAAGGCCGGGGACAGCAGCTCGAAGAGCACAAAGAAGAAAAGGAAATTTGGTGTAAACATTAAGGGTGTGGGCTTCAGCCAGGAAAACAGCGAAGAGAACTCTTCCAGTGGTAGTGGCGATGGTGGCGGTGGTCTTGAACCTGCGCTTCAGGTGTATGTGAACTGGGTCTGGATGCCGGATGTGGGCGCAGGTACTTTGTACAGCGCCAATTGGGATTCTGTGAAGAAGGATATGGCTTCCCCTGATCCAAACTATACCGCTGCAACGAATTTCGACAAGAAACAGGGCTATGCCTATGAAGGCAATACCTTCTGGTACAAGGAAGTGGATAAAAAGAAGGGCGACGAAATTCACCGCTGGCACATCTACTCCGCCGGGAACAAGAGTGCCTATACCATCGGTCTGACCGGAACCTTCGAGCAGTTCATTGAATGGGGTCCGCTGTTTGAAGAAGTGGTAAAGAGCTTCAAGCTTATCCCGCTGGAAAAATAAAATCGTATTGAATCATGAAGGCCATCCTTTACAGGGTGGCCTTTTTTTATTATTGATTCGCTCTAATTTAAAAATCTGAACAAGAGTTATTCTGGTTTCCGACTAAAAATCTACATGCAATGTTTTTTGTAGAACAATAATCGTCATCCCCGCTTTCGCGGGGATGACGATATGTGTAATGAGTTTGAAATTTGTATCAGAATTGACTTCGAAACAGGGACATTTAAAACAAGGGCAGGTGAGGTGAAGTCGTAGTTGGTACTAGAGCATTTTAACAAATTATTGTTACGAATCTGCTTGTTGTGGCATCGGTTGG
>CALAXS010000727.1 GCA_937895305.1 uncultured bacterium | reverse complement strand
CATTACCTTCCGGCAGGTTTCCCACTGGAAAACGACCCATATCCCAGCCATAGACGCCCGGAAACGCCCCGGTTAACATTTGAATATCCGAGCGATCAGTCTCGCCCGGTTTCGCGGTCCAGCCTACCCCATACAGGGTTGAGTCCTGATGTCCAAAGAGCATCCCCTTGCCCGACTGCTCCTGTAAAGAATCAAATAGCGCACGGGTCTCCTTGGTGGCATTGTCATCCACCAGCACAGGTGTCGCTCCCGCAGAGGAAATCCACAACAGTAACGACACAACTATCAACCGAAGCAACACGTAGCAATTCTCCCTAAATGATTCAATAAGCCCACGCAACAGTACTATCGTACCTGTACCAGACTCCTTTGTCACCCCCTGTAAATCATTCTGTGCTGTGGGTTAAAATACGGGTTGGAGTTGAACTGACCATGCATGATTCGCAGAGACATATTCACAGGCCGTGGAAGCCCGAAGACACCATAAACATTGCCAAGAATATAGTGAAATGGATCGTCCGAAAAAAGACCCTCTTCCTGAACGAACGCTTCACCCGCCGAATCATAACCCACTACACCAGCGGGCTGGGCTGCGAAATCGGACCCGGGGTTAATCCCCAATGTCCCAAAGAACGTACTGTCTTTGTAGATCGTTATCGCCAATATATTCCCGGCCACCCCATAGCACTCGACACCCAGGCCGATGCAGCAGACCTCCCCTTTTGTGATGATGCCTTCGACTTCCTCTTTTCCTCCCATGCGCTGGAGCATTGCCCGGACACGCTGCGTGTTCTTGAAAACTGGTGCCGGGTCTTGCGTCCAGGTGGGCTGCTGATTCTGCGTTTACCCCATCGCGACCGCACCTTCGACCGGGACCGCCCCATTACGACCCTGGCCCATCACATCGAAGACTACAAGAACCAGGTGGGCTATGAAGACACCACCCACCGCCAGGAATTTCTCGACTTATCCATGCCTTACCACCACTCCTGGAAAGAGCACGCCAAGAATGCCGATGGCTCATGGAATATTGACTATATCGTGAACGAGGGGAAGCTGCATTATCATGTGTGGCGACAAACGGACATGGTAGATATTCTTCGACATCTCGGCCTGACCATTCGTTTTGTCATGGACGATATTCCCGATCGGGTGGATAGCTTTCTCATTGTTGCGGAGACACCATCCCATGCAGTCGCCGTGCCTGACTAACCCATGCTATTCTATTGAGATGCTCTGTAACCCATTGGAAGTCGACCCACTGTGTATAAACCTACCCTACTCGCCCCTGCCGGGGAATGGTGCAATCTGGTCAGTGCTATTGAGAATGGTGACACTCACTAGATTATCGGGAATACCAGTGGTTGCATTGAACTCGCCGCCGATTAAATATTTATAGACAAAATCCCCTTTCGCTCTGCACATAAAGGCGACACCATCACCATTCACATTCAGGCGATACCCGGCATGTCCGCCGACG
>CALAXS010000726.1 GCA_937895305.1 uncultured bacterium | reverse complement strand
GGTGGATCAATACCTTGATTCCGCAGCCCATGCCGAACGCATGGCCATGGACTGGCTCGACCAGGTCCGCTATGCCGACACCAACGGCTACCACTCCGACGAGTTTCGTAGCGTCTGGCCTTACCGCGACTACGTTATCGACTCCTACAAGCAGAACAAACCCTTCGACCAGTTCACCATCGAGCAACTCGCAGGCGACCTCCTGCCCAACGCCACCCAGGAACAAAAAGTCGGCGCAGCCTTTAACCGCCTCAACCAGATTACGGCCGAAGGCGGTGCCCAGGCCAAAGAATACCTCGCCATGTACGCCAAGGATCGCGTTCGCGCAACCGCATCCGTCTGGATGGGGGCCACTATGGTCTGTGCAGAATGCCACGACCACAAATACGACCCCTACACCATGAAAGACTTCTACAGTCTCGGCGCCTTTTTTGCCGACATCCAGGAAGTGGGTGTATACCCCGGTGGTTCCCGGTGGGAACCGACCCTGAACCTCCCCACCGAAGCCCATAAAAAAGAGCAAGCCCGGTACCGGGATAAAATCGCTGCTCTGCAGGCCACACTCAGTACACCAACCGCTGAACTTGAGACTAAGCAGGCAACCTGGGAAGAGGCTATCCGACAGAGTCTACGTGAAAATGGGCGGGTCTGGGCTGCCCACAAACCCGTAGCGATGACTGCTGCCAACGGGACGACCTTCACCCGTAACCCCGATTTCACTGTGATTACCGGGGGAGCAGACCCCGCCAACGAAACCTACACCCTTACTCTCGAAAGTCAGCTCGATAAAATCTGGTCTCTTCGCCTCGAAACCCTCACCGACCCTGCCTTTGGCGGAAAGCTCACCCGGGGTAACGGCAATTTTGTCCTCACCGAAATTGAGGTCGCTGTCCAGCGGGAAGGCGAAGCAGCGCCTGAAACCCTCGAATTTTTCCGGGCCCAGGCCGATTTCGAGCAAGCCGAAAACCATAAAATCGAAACCACCTTTGACGGTAACCCCACGACAGGCTGGGCGGTGAACGGGCACGAAGACCCCAAACCCCACGTCGCAGTATTCCAGTTAAAGAAAGCCATTAACGATGCGCAGGGTGCCAAAATAATCATCACCCTCCACCACGATTCCGAATTTGCCAAGCACAATATCGGTAAATTCCGTCTGGCCCTTTCCGAAAAACGCAAAGCCCCCCTCAGCGATGTAGGCGATGTGCCAGAACCCTTCGCCACCTATGCCCGTATTGAACCTGCCCTTCGCTCCGCAGAAGAAAACGCGGCCCTGGAAGAACACTACCGCAACATAGCCTCTGAACTGGACGAGGCCCGAAAAGAACTTGTGACAACACAAGAAGCTCTGGCCAAAGCAAAAGAAACAGAACCCTACGTTCTCGCTACCGTGGCCGTGGAACCCCGCGAGATGCGTATCCTTCCGCGCGGGAACTGGATGGACGACTCCGGTCCTGTAGTCCAGCCCGACACGCCCGAATTCCTGCCCGCCCTCAACATATCGGACCGTCGCCCGACCCGTCTCGACCTCGCCCAATGGCTCGTCCGCGATGACAACCCCCTCACCGCGCGGGTACAAATGAACCGCACCTGGAACCTCCTCTTCGGTGAAGGCCTCTCCCGGGTCATTGAAGACCTCGGCTCCCAGGGCGGCTGGCCCGACCAGCCTGAACTCCTAGAATGGCTCAGCACCGAATTTCGCGATAGTGGCTGGGATCTCCGCCACATGATGAAGCTCATTGTCACTTCCAAAGTCTATCGCCAGGATTCAGCAGTGTCCCCGGAACTTCAGGAACGCGACCCTTTTAACAAGCTTCTTGCCCGACAATCCCGATTCCGCCTCCAGGCCGAGACCGTGCGCGATACCGCCCTCGCGGTCAGTGGACTCCTCTCCAACAAGGTCGGTGGCACCTATGCCTTCCCTTATCAGCCCGACGGCTACTGGGCCAACTGCAATACCTTCCGTGGCGAGCTGGTTTATACCACCTCACCCGGCGACGACCAATACCGTCGTGGCCTCTATACCGTCTGGAAACGGAGTTTCCTTCATCCCGCCATGCTCGCCTTCGACGCCCCCAACCGCGAAGAATGCACCGCCAAACGACCCATTTCCAATACGCCCCTCCAGGCATTGGTCTTGCTCAACGACCCCAGCTTCGTTGAGGCCGCCGTGGCCTTCGCAGGGCGAATCGTCAATGAAGGCGGTGACGACCTGGGTGCGAAGATTCGCTGGGCCTACCAGCAGGTCCTCTCTCGTGCGCCCCAGGCCGAAGAAGCGAAGATACTCGCCCAGCTCTACAACGAACACCTCCAGGCCTACAGCAGCGATATTGAAGCCACAAAGGCTCTTCTCGACACCGGCCAAAACGCCATCGATGAAGGCAAAGTCACCGCAGAGATTGCCGCATGGACCTCCGTAGCACGGACGCTCCTCAACCTCCACGAGACGATTACCCGGGCCTAGTCGAGGCAGTCTGAGCCCACTGGTTCCCATGCTCTGCGTGGGAATCTGGGCGGGATATACCCGGCACATGGTTTACGGAGTGATGTTGTTTGTCGCCCGCCCGGCAAGGGCCTCGTTCCCAAGCTCCTGCTTGGGAATGCATATTGAGGGGCTCCGCCCCGGATTGATTTTGCCTACTTCCGCGCCAATCCATGCTTTTCTACATACGCCAACGCCGTCTCCCGGTCCATCAGCC
>CALAXS010000725.1 GCA_937895305.1 uncultured bacterium | reverse complement strand
TGGAAGAAGGGCGCTTTTCCATTGCGGTGGTGGTCTATGAAAAATTATCCCAGCTCCTCGTTCGCCAACCCCAACGAATCGGCGAGATCGATCTGGTCATTACCGATGAAATGGAAATTCTCTCTGACCCGGAGCGGGGTGCCGATGCGGAGCTGTTGCTGACGCGCATCCTCTGTGCAGGTTCCCGCCTCATCGGACTATCGGCGGTACTCGGTCAGGCGGAGAAACTGGCGCAGTGGATGCGTGCGGAGCTGGTGGCCCATGAGCGGCGTCCCATCGAATTGCGCTATGGGGTCTTGCATAATGGGGTGTTCCGCTATAAGACCTATAATGACCTGGGCGAAGACACGGAGTCGCTGGTGGATGTGGAGGAAGCGTCCTATCAGGACACGCTGTTGCTGAATGTATGTGCCCTCGCGGAGCGGGGCGAATCGTGTCTGGTCTTTGCCAAGACGAAGTTTGAAACGCGGCATCTGGCGGAGGCGTTGGCGGAACAGTTTTGTGGGGGGGCTTGCGAGGAGGCCATAGCAACACTGGAGAAGCTGGAGGCGACCCGATGTCGCGACAGTCTTCTGCGTACGCTGTCCCAGGGCGTAGCCTTTCACAATGCCGATCTACAACCTGCGGAACGTGAATTGGTAGAGGCGGCGTATCGTGAGGGTCATGTGCGAATTATGGTGGCAACAAGTACGTTAGCGGTTGGATTGAATCTCCCTGCACAAAATGTATTTCTCCAGGCAGAAAAGTGGCGCTATGATCGACAACTGGATACACCCTGGAAAACGCCCATCTATCAGGGGGAATACGAAAATATGGGGGGACGCGCAGGACGTTATGGCGCGGGTCATGACTTTGGGCGTTCTATTCTGATTGCCATGACCCCCTTTGAGGAAGAGACCTATTGGCGACGTTATGTTGAAGGGGAACGGGAAGGCATAACGCCGCGTCTATCTAAAGAGCCCCTGGAAAATCATATCCTGCGGCTGGTGGCCTCGCGGGTCTGCATCACCATCGCGGGTCTGGTCGATTTTCTGGAGTGCACCCTTACAGGGCGCTGGGTCTGGGCCGAGGAATTTACGCTGGAAGAGATTGAATCCCGGATTCGTGCTGCGGTCAATCGGGGTATAGAGGCCGGGGTCATTGAGCGAAGTGACATCGGGGAATTCGCCATGGACGAGGAATCCCTCGTGGCGACTCCCTTTGGTGTGGCTATCGCCACCAAAGGAATTCAGATCCAAAGTGCTGTGGTGTTGTCACGGTGGATCGAGGCCTCCATCGACCGCAGTTGGCTCCCTATTGATCTGCTCTATGCAACCACAGCCACACAAGATGGGCAAATGCTCCAGGTCATGTTGAGTAGTCAGGAATATGAACACGCAGGGTATACTGACCAAATACGGGAACTCACCTGGGGCGAATGTCTGGATGCCGATGTCCCGCTCAATCGTATCCGCAACTCGACACTGCAGCCTTTTTTTGAGGAAGTCCGCGCGATCAAGGTCAGTCTGTTTTTGAATGAATGGCTGGATGAAGTCGCAGTCGCCGACCTGGAAGAACGCTATAACACCATGGCGGGACAGATCCACGCCGCTGCGGAGCAAGCCTCCTGGCTTATTGATGCCACCGCTACCCTTGCAATCAGCCGTGGTATAGCAACAGAACATCCTTTTGTGGAGGAACTCAAGACCATGGCCGAGCGTGTTCAAAAAGGACTCCATGCTGACGCGGCACGGATATCGCGTTGCCCCATTGGGTTGAGTCGACGCCAGTGTATTGCGCTGGTCGCAGCGGGTTTCAACAGCATTGAATCGCTAGCGGCTGTACCCGCAGCAGCACTACATCCATACCTGAACGATACCCTGGCTGATCAGGTACATCACTGGGCTACAGTATACAATACAAATTGTGCTGACCCGGACAAGGCATCACCCGGCGCACAGGCGCTTTTGGATTTAAATGGTGCTGTAATCCCGGTTCCGACCCTAATTGTGGATGATCGCCGTCCTGATCAAATTATTTTAGGGGGGGAATCCATTCATTTACAGGAGAAACAGTTCCAGCTTATGCGGCTCCTCGCGAATTCAGCTGGGAGTTGTGTTAGCTACGAGAATATCTATACATCGCTTTGGGGGA
>CALAXS010000724.1 GCA_937895305.1 uncultured bacterium | reverse complement strand
CGGCTTCTGGGTTACGCAAAAAAACATATGGCCACGTTTTATCCAAAACAGAAATTCAGAGTGGTAGGTAAAGGGGAGGCACTTTAGTCCTATGAGCATATCCCTGTATACTGTGGATTCCTTTTTGCCTGGATAATTCTCTTTGGAGCTGAACCATGATTAAAATTTGTATGGCCGGGGCCTGTGGCCGTATGGGCCGTCGCATTCTGGAAATGACCATCGAAGCCGAAGACACCGCCATAGGTGGTGCCTTTGACAGTCCCGACAACGCAGGCAGTGAACTCATCGTAGGCGGAGATTCCGGTCAGGCGCAAACCCTCATCGTCGGTGGCGATGCCAAGACTGAAATCGGCAACAGTGACGCCATGATTGATTTCACTTTTGCCGATGTATGCCTGGCCAATATCCGTGCCTGTGCAGAATTAGGCGTGCCCGCCATCATCGGCACAACAGGCCTTAGCCCAGAGCAGACCGCAGAAGTGGCTGCACTGTCCAAAAAAATTCCCATCATTCATGCCCCCAACATGAGCGTAGGCGTGAACCTCCTTTTTAAAATCACACAGGAAGTAGCGGCGACCCTGGGTCTGGATTACAATTGCGAGATTGTAGAGATGCACCACAACCAGAAAAAAGACGCGCCCAGCGGTACCGCCGTACGCCTCGCCGAATGTGCAGCAAAGGGCCTGGGCCTGGATTATCACAAAGACGTGGTCCATGGTCGTGAAGGCATGGTCGGTGCACGGCCCCGCGCGGAAATCGGCATGCACACCATGCGTGGTGGCGATGTAGTCGGTGATCACACCGTCAGTTTTGTCGGTCAAGGCGAACGAATCGAATTGACGCACAAGGCCCATAACCGCGATAACTTTGCACGAGGTTCGCTGGTCGCGGCACGCTTCGCCGTGAATGCAGAACCGGGCCTCTACGATATGCAGGATGTATTGGGACTGAAGTAATTTTTTGTCATTCCTGCGGAGGAGGAATCTCCGCGTCAGCATGCTTAGCCCAAGTCGGGACTGAAGTTGTAGTATTATTGGTCGAGCGTGTTCGTTCCAAAAGAAACGATAAACTATACGGGGTTATTGCCATGGTACTGCGAAACGTATTCGTCATGTGTTTGTTGATTGCTGCAACCGCCTTCGCGGCGGATGAAAAAATCCTGCCGGGTGAAACCATCACGCTGTGGCCTGCGGGAGAAACGCCCCTGGCCAAGGACACAGGTAAAGGCCATGAACCCACCCTCACCATTTCGTTACCTTCAAAGCATGTACCGCTCAGTGGTGTAGCCGTTGTCGTATGTCCCGGCGGGGGCTATGGCCATCTAGCCGTGGACCACGAAGGATGGCAGGTCGCTGCCTGGCTCAACACCCATGGCATCGCTGCCTTTGTGCTTCAATATCGTCACGCGCCCGATTATGGCGAGCCTGTCCCCCTCATGGATGCGCAACGCGCCATCCGCACCGTGCGCCATCGCGCAGCCGAGTGGAAGGTAGACCCGGAGAAAATTGGTGTGCTTGGCTTTTCTGCGGGTGGGCACCTCACTACATCTACAGCAGTACACTGGGATTTGGGCGAAGGAAAATCAGCCGACCCCATCGACCGGGAATCCTCACGGCCCAACTTTGTCGTGCCCGTTTACCCCGTGGTCACCATGCAAGATCCACATACCCACGCAGGTTCCCGCAAGAACCTGCTCGGCGACGCACCTTCCGAAGAACTCGTGACCAAATACTCCAATGAGCTACAGGTAAACGCAGAAACCCCGCCCACCTTCCTCGTCCATACCACCGAAGACCAGGCGGTACCGGTGCAGAACAGTTTGCTCTTTTACGAAGCGTTGGTAAATGCAGGGGTGCCCGTGGAAATGCACATCTTCGAGAAAGGGCGTCATGGTCTGGGACTGGGCGGGGGAGACGCCGCCTTCGCAAAATGGCCGGACCTCTGCATCCAATGGCTACGCATCCGCGAGTTACTGGAGTAGGGGCTTACCCGCTGTTATTTGAGTAACGAGTCTAAGTGAAAATCACCTGTATACACTTCGACTGAAAGCCAGGATTCCGTTGGGGGGATTCCCAATCAAGTTGGGAATGACAGGAAATGGCTACACAACCGCGGGTTGCTGGAGTAGAACCCAGACCGCCACCTTGACCCTCATTCCCTATTGCCTGCCGTGCTACGGCCTCTGCATGGGAATGCATACAGGACCAGACTACGCAGCAAGGTCAACGCGTACTACACCGACACCTTGCCCTTTATCAACGGGTGGCACTGGTAGTTTTCCAGCGTAAAGTCTTCGAAGGTGAAGCCGAAGATGTCTTTCACTGCCGGATTCATCTGCATGGTCGGCAGCGCATAGGGTTCCCGTGCGAGCTGGGTATCCACCTGCTCCAGATGGTTCAGGTAGATGTGGGCATCGCCGAAGGTATGGACAAAATCCCCCGGCTCCAGGTCGCAGACCTGTGCCATCATAAGCGTCAATAGCGCATAGGACGCGATGTTAAAGGGCACCCCGAGGAAGAGGTCGGCACTGCGCTGGTACAACTGGCACGACAGCTTGCCGTCCGCCACATAAAACTGAAACATGGTGTGACACGGCATGAGTGCCATGGCATCGAGCTGCCCCACGTTCCAGGCATTGACCAGAATCCTTCGTGAGTCGGGGTTCGTCTTCAGCAGCTCAACCGCTTCGCTAATCTGGTCGTGGGTACCGCCGTCATAGGTGGGCCAGGAACGCCATTGCGCACCATAGACCGGACCCAGGTCGCCGTTCTCATCGGCCCATTCGTCCCAGATACGTACGCCGTGCTCTTTGAGGTAGGCGATATTCGTATCCCCTTGAAGAAACCACAGCAGCTCATGAATGATGCCCTTGAGGAAAAGCTTTTTTGTCGTCACCATGGGAAAACCCTCAGCCAAATCAAAACGCAGCTGATGACCAAATATACTCAGGGTACCCGTGCCCGTACGGTCTTCTTTTTTCGTGCCCGTATCGCGGACATGGCGCAGTAAATCGAGGTATTGCTTCATGGCTGGCTATTGTACTGACTGGAACGGGCAAGGGCAAAGTGGGAACCCATGGCCCGGCTCAGGTATGCTATACACTATGGAAAATGCACCCTTCGAATTCGCCTTTGCGGACTACATATTGGCACCTAAAACCCTCTACAACATCGGTGGGCCGGCACGCTGGGCACTCCTGCCCCGTACTGCCAGCCAGGTGGAGCAGGCCTACGACTGGATGATGGCGCAGGACGCACCCCGCCTCATTCTGGGGGGTGGCTCCAACATGCTCATCCAGGATGAAGGTTTCCCGGGCGTGGTCCTCCTCATGACGGAGCTGAACGATATGGCCTCCCTGGATTACCACCGCTACTCCGTGGGTGCCGGGGTTGAACTGGATACCATGGTCCGCGAGATTATGCTGCCCAACAACTATGATGTGGTGGGTGGGCTCACCGGAATTCCAGGCTCTGTCGGTGGTGCCATTTATATGAACGCAGGCACGGTCAACGGGTCTACTTGCCAACTGCTGGAGTCCGTGGATGTGCTCAAGGCAGATGGCGTCAAGACTATCGCCATGAAAGAAGACCTCTACGATTATCGGGGCCAGTCCTTCTGCGCGCCCGGCGAAATCATCCTGAGTGGTACCTTCCAGTTTACACCTGCTGAAAAAGACCAGCAAGCCATCTACGACCACTATAAAAAACGTCGCATCGAAAAACAGCCCCAGGGCCACTGCTGCGGCAGCGTGTTTAAAAATCCCGAAGGTGATCATGCAGGACGGCTCATCGAGGCCTGTGGCCTAAAGGGCACCCGCCACGGCGGGGCTATCATCTCGTCCATGCACGCCAACTTCATCATGAACGACGACAACGCAAGTTCAGACGATGTCCTCTTTCTCATCGACATGGCCAAGCGCACCGTCCTGGAAACCCATGGTGTTGTCCTGGAAGAAGAAGTTCAAATCTTCCCAAAACACAACGCGGTTTAAGTAGCACATGGCCACCCCCATCAGCCTGCGCGAATTTATAACCATCCGCGCAGGAACGGGCAAACCCCGTGGTCGTATCACTACCATGTTTCTCCGCGCCTTCAACGCACCCACCCTGGCCAGTTTCTGGCACTATTGGAACCCCGTCTACGGCTACCTCCTCGCCCGCTACGTCTACCGTCCCGCACGAAAGTTTCTACCCCGCTCCATCGCGGTTATCTGGACTTTCTCCTGCTCCGGCCTCTTCCTCCATGATCTCCCCTTTATATGGCTGCCCCGTCTACTCCAGGGACGTGGTATCCCCCTGCCCATTTTCATGGTCTGGTTCATTTATATCAGCCTTGGACTCATCATGGTGGAATCCAGTGGCTTCGGTTTCCGCTCATGGAACAAGCCCACTCGCATTCTTGCGCATTTCCTCTTCCTGGGGGCCACTTTACTGCTGGCCAGCATCACTTTGACACATTTAGCGTTTTTAATATAAGATGACTATAGGGGCAAATAAACGTTTAGCCGTAAAAGAGTACTCTTCGGATTATCTATGCAACAGAAAAAAACACCGAACAACTCCATCGATGGAGCAAGTTCCCATTGGGATGAGAAACCCGGTTTCTATTTCCTGGGCTGCTTGCGTGATTCTGCGCTGGAAAAAGAATTCCGTGTTTATCACTTGTCCAAAGACATCCAAACCTGCGTTACTATCTGCCTGATTATCGTCGGCATTGAAGCTTCCCTTGTACTTATGGACCTCGTGACTGAGGGCACAACGGCCATCACATCTCCCGGCCCCAATTTCATCCGTATGTTATGGGTCTTTTTGGGTTCCCTCCTCGCTGTATTCATGTGGAACACCAAATCCAGTAAAGTACTGGATTGGTTCACCTACGGCACCATTGCGGCCGGCACCATACTCATGCTCTATGTAAACCATCGTTTTAACACGACTATCCTGGCCTATTCCGGATTGCCACTGTTGTTTCTCATCAGCTTTTATGTTTTCTCCCCGGCACCACTCAGCTACAAAACACTCATCGCTATCGGTTACACCGCCAGCATTATCTATGTAACACTGGTCATCCATGATTTTGAGGGCATTACCAGTGGAACCCACTTTGTAGGCACCTTCGTTGGCGGTAATATCCTGGGCTGTATCGGTAGTCGCGCAATCGCCATTTCTGAACGAAAGCAATTCCTCCGCTGGCGCGAGGAAAACAATCTCCGTATGGAACTGGAATCTGCGCTAACCCACATTCGTGAACTCTCAGGACTCTTGCCCATTTGTGCCAGTTGCAAAAGTGTACGCGATGATACCGATTACTGGCACAGCATTGAAGCCTATATTGCCCAGCATACCGATATTGACTTCAGTCATACGATTTGCCCCAACTGCCAGGAAGTGCTTTATGCGGATATGAAGCATGATTCATCCGCGAAGGTTGATACAC
>CALAXS010000723.1 GCA_937895305.1 uncultured bacterium | reverse complement strand
GCGAGCAAGAATTGCTATGAATAATGATCCATCTGCGTAAATCACACCACTAGTTAGTAAAGCGATACGCGTAAAGGTGGGCATCCTTGAGGGTGAAGCGAATCCGAATCGCATGCCCGGCAAGCGCACCCAGGTCTGCATCCCCTTTCCAGGTTACCTTGCGGTCCACGGCATCCCCGAAAACGGCGTTGCACTCTCCCAGACTAAATCCGGGAACCGTGCGCCCATCTTCATCTTGCAGTTCCACCAGAATTTCACCCGCCGCAGAACTGGCAAAGTTGAGGTGCAGCGCATCCCCCTCAAATACGATAGGCTTCGTGAGGACTTCGCCCCCTTCCATGGGGGCATACAGGGAAGTGAATCCATCGAGCCGCAGTGTGTAGCGACGGAGTGCGCTGCCGGGACCGTGCCAGTACGCTTCCACAGCGTAGAGGGACAGTTCATTGGGCGCACCGGGCAAGGACGATGGCGTTTCCACCACATGCCACCCCATGTATTGCTGGCCGTAGTGCCAGGTTCCCGGTCGCTCTATACCTGGTGTAATAAAAGCTTCGTTCCAGCGCTTGAAATGCTTTCCGTCGCGACTGGCCATAAGGAGCACTTCGGTGAGGGCCGTACCATAGCGCTCACTGGCCACGGCCCGTGCTTCGCGACCTTCAAGGTCCGGCAGGGCACGCATGGAGTCGGACCAGCCACGATCGATGTAGCGCGTGGGAAAACCGATGAGCAAATGGGGTGCACGGTGATAGGGCTTAATCTGATTGGTATAGAGTTCATCGTTGGGCGAGTCTTCATAGCTCAGATCGGTGTGAGGGCCCCAGGTAATCAGGTCATCCGATACGGCTGTGCGAATAGCGCGGTATCCACCGGGTTTCCACTCTTCATCATTGGTTACACCCTCGGTGAAGATGCGCCAGTAAGCGCGGTACTTTTTGATATTAGGATCCCAAAATGCAAGGTTCTGTGAATCGAAGGCACCCAGGCCGTGCAGAATGGGCGCATCGGTCATGGGCGACCAATGAATACCATCGGGCGACTTGAAAGGGAGCAGTCCATTGGGCTTTTCTGAACGGACGATAGCCTTGTATTGCGCATCTGCGGGCACGTCAGGATTTTCATCCTTAAACACCGCAGGGTGTCCGGCATCTACCTGCAAGGGTCCCAGCGGACCACTGGTAATCGTAATGTTATTGTCTTTGGAACCTTCGAAATCGTAGAGACCCAGATTAGGCTTGCGCCAATGAATGCCATCATCACTTTCAGCATAACAGCAATACAGGGGATGACGACTGGTGTTCAGGGTACCGCCGGTCGTGTCGATGTGCCAGGCCTTGTAGTACATTCGGTACAGATCGCCATCTTTAAAGATGCTGTGATACCCCGATCCGGTCCCCTCCCATGCCTCATCGTGCATCAGAACAACTTCGCGGGGGACAGGGTTATGGAGACGCTGTTGTGTGTTGCCCGTCATCGTTTCAATAAGCTGGTTATCGATAAACAATTCGCGGCGGGAACCAATCGATGTGACTTCTCCAGGTGCTCCTGTATCACGCGTCGCTTCATCCGCCCAGGCAGTGGTCACGCTCAACAAAAGAACCAGTAGTACTGTACCTAATTTTGTATACATCCCATTCATCGCGAAAACTCCCTATCCCCGAATCAGCTTCTCGTTGAAGACACCTTCGTTGATGGTGGGACGTTCCATACGTCCGTTGTTATTAAATGTTAATTTCATATTGTCCAGACCGAGGAGATGGAGAATAGAGGCATGAATATCGTGGACATGCATCTTGTCTTCAATCGCGTAAAGACCCAGCTCATCAGTGGTACCAATAGTTTGTCCGCCTTTCACACCACCCCCCGCCATCCACATGGAGAACCCGGTGGGGTTATGGTCCCGGCCGTCGCCCTTTTCGCTCATGGGCGTCCGGCCAAACTCTCCACCCCAGACCACGAGGGTCTCGTCCAGCAGCCCTCGCTGTTTCAAGTCTTTGAGGAGTCCTGCTACAGGCTTGTCCATGGAGCGACACATTGCAGAATGGTTTTTCTCAATCTCGGCATGGGAATCCCACTTGCTGCCCGTTCCACTGTAGAGTTGTACGAAGCGCACACCGCGCTCCACGAGTCGCCGTGCCAGCAGGCAATTTTGCCCAAACACGCTGGTTTCTTTTTGGTCCATACCATAGAGTACCTTGATATGTTCCGGTTCCTGTTTCAGGTCCACCGCCTCCGGTGCTTCGGCCTGCATACGAAAGGCCAGCTCATAGCTCTTTATGCGCGATTCCAGATCACCATGGTGTTGGTGCTGTGCTGCATGGCCCTGATTAAATTCGTTGAGCAAATTGAGTTTGCGTGACTGCTCTTCCACTGTATAGCCCGTCGGCAGATTCAGGTTCGCTATGGGTTCTGCACTGGCGCCATTAATGCGTACGCCCTGGTGTGATGCCGGAATAAAACCACTGCCCCAATTGCGGGGGCCATTGACCGGACGACCTGAATTGTCGCAGAGCACAACAAAGGAGGGCAGGTTCTGGTTAGCGGAACCCAGGCCATAATTTACCCAGGAACCAAGGGAAGGGCGTCCTGCCACATTGGTGCAGGTATTCATCTGGCACACGCCGCCTGCATGGTTTATGCCATTGGTCCAACAGGAACGAATGACCGCGATGTCGTCCATGCACGTTGCAATGTGGGGAATCCACTCTGAGGCCCAAAGGCCACTTTGGCCGTGCTGTTTGAAAGTCCTTGGAGCGGGCAGGATGGGTGAACCTTTTTCCCCCATGGCCAAGAGGGGTTCGTCGAAGCTGGGAGGTAAAGGTTGGCCGGCCAGTTTATTGAGCAGGGGCTTGGGATCCAGCAGGTCCAGTTGACTGGGCCCCCCTTCCATAAACAGAAAGATGACGTTCTTGGCCTTCGCCGTGTGATGACCCAAGAGATTTGCGCTGGCGTGTGCCGTGTCCTGACCCAGCATGGCATTTAATGCGAGGGCGCCAAAGCCCACACCGCTGCGTTGTAAAAACTCGCGACGGGATTGGGCTGGACCCGGATGGTGGGGCTGTTGATGTGGGGACACTATAAAAAGTTCTCCTAATCTACATAAAAAAATTCGTTGGCATTAAACAGTATATGGCAAAAATCGCCAAGGCGTTTTTCGTTCAAACTGGAAGACGTGGCATCACTGGCAGCAGTCACATAGGCGGTCGCCCTTGCTCGTTCAGCGCGTGTACCATCTCTCCCCCATGCTAATCGAAATGCACGGGCAATAGCCGCCTCCGGCCTTGCATGGTCTTCATGTATCAATCGTGCTGCCAATGCCCTGGCCCGGGCCAGCGCGTAATCACCATTCATCATGAGTAGGGCCTGGGTCGGGGTCACGGTGTTGTTGCGCTGTGCCACACTGGTCAAACCATTGGCTGCGTCAAAGAGCTGCATCAGCGCATCAGGAGAATTGCGATGACTTTGTACGTACAAAGCACGTTTGGGCACATCTGCTTTTACACTGGGGCCACCCAAACGTCCATCCAGCTCCCCGGTAACACAGAGCATGGAATCCCTAATCTCCTCGGCCTTGAGGCGTCGGGATTGCGCGCGCCAGAGCAGTCGCCCTGCGGGATCCTTCTCCAGATTCGCTTTCGCCTCGGGGTGATAGGAAGCCTGTTGCCAGACTGCAGACATGAGAATCATCTTGTGAAAATTCTTCATCTGCCAGCCGTTCTCTACAAAATTCTGCGTGAGCCAATCCAGCAGTTGCGGATGGGTAGGCTCCTCACCCAGTCGTCCGAAGTCATTGGCAGAGGTCACGATGCCGCGACCAAAATGCTGTTGCCAGATACGGTTTACAATGAGGCGGGTCGTCAGAGGATTATTGTCACGGCCTATCCATTCCGCCAAGGCCGTACGACGACCGGAAGAATCGGGGAGCGTAGCAGGTACGGGAGTTTCGTCTACGGACAGAACGGACAGGAACCGAGGCTCAACAGGCTGATCTTCCCTTGCCGGAATAAAGGTTGGCGACAGGGTGCCGTTAAAATCACGAACAGACATCACTGCGGGCATGGCCTTGGGCTTCATAGAGTCGTAGGTGCCCAGTTGCCTGTTCAGAAAATCAAGATGCTCTTTATCTTCCGCCTTCATGCTGCTGAGTGCAGGGGTACCTTCTTCGTAAAATTGGCGCACCACCAGCATGGCCATCTGGTGCTCCCAGGAGGTGCGCTCTTCGGGAGCCTTGTTGAAGCACTCCTGAATATCCAGTGGGAACTTGTCGACGGTGTCGTCCCATTTCTTGCGATAGTAGGGCTGGCACAAGGAATCAATCTCATCACGTATCTCGCGGGTAGCGACTTCCCAGTTTCGCTGCTGCGCATCATGCGTCGCCTGTGCCGCCTGGGTCGCGCCAGGAATATCATCGTGCCAGATGAGCGGCTCGAAGAATGCGCGCAGACCAAAGTAGTCGGTCTGTGGGATAGGGTCGAACTTGTGATTGTGGCAGCGGCTACAGGACATGGACACACCCAGGAAAACATCGCCCGTCACATCGGTCATCTCGTTCATGATGTCGTTCCAATGGGACCGTGCATCGCGCTGGTTGTATTCATAGATACCGAGACGCAGGAACCCTGTGGCAACCAGCTGATCCGGGTCATCCCCCGGCAGTTCATCCCCGGCCAATTGTTCCTGCACAAACGCAGGGTAGGGTTTGTCTTCGTTAAAAGACTTTACTACATAATCACGATAACGCCAGATGTTGGGCCGATAAGAATCCTTGTTCCAGCCATCGGACTCCGCGTAGCGCACAAGATCGAGCCAGAAGCGGGCCCAGTGTTCGCCATAGCGGGGATCGGCCAGGAGTTTGTTTATGAGCCTGTTCCAGGGATCGGGGCCATCGTCATTTT
>CALAXS010000722.1 GCA_937895305.1 uncultured bacterium | reverse complement strand
GTCAATATGTACCGTAAGGAACAAGGTTAATTGTCCTACAACGAGCCAGGCACCATAACGTACATACTGTGGGATTATAAAGAGCACCCCGGCTATGATTTCCGTGAACCCACTCAACAATACAAGTTCCCGTGGCCACGGCATATATTCAGGCATAATACCAAGATAAAAATCCGTACCATAAAAATGATAAAACCCGGAACCGATAAAAAGTAGCGAAACTATACCCCGAAAAGCGGTTTTTAAAATACTCATTATTCAGTATCTCCCGGTAAGACGACCTGAATCTTGCCCTGGTTACCACTATGCTTATCCAAAAAACGTACCACGGCCCCATTAAACGCTTCAACATGGGTTTCCATAGGCATGTGATGCATTCCTTCGATAACAAACCACTCAGAATGCTTTATCTGCTTATGCAACGCCTCGCCTCGAGATAGAGGAACCCACGTATCTTCATCGCCCCACACAATAAGGGTCGGCTGTGTAATCGTACCAGCATCCAGGGCTAACGCCTCCCTATCACTGCGAAACATATCGAGAATCGCCGAGGCTGTTTGAGGCACACGAAGTGTAGCCAAGTAGGTATTCAGGATCTCTTCAGAAGGCGGTGCACCCGCTGCGCTGATACATAAATCACGGATACGGTCATCCTGGAATATGAAGTGCGTCGCGATGACCTCGCCCCACCGACGTACAGGCCCAAAGCCCATGACCATACGTGCCACTGATTGTTGTATGCTCTTGGAATCATCTCCCCTGGAACTGAATCCTCCGCCATCCACAAAAATGAGACCTGCAGTTCGTTCAGGTTTTATCTGCGCCATGGCCTCAATAATCCCACCGCCCATGGAATGGCCAACCAACCACCACTTGCTATTATCCTCATCAGAATGTTCACCTGTTGCAGCATCAATGGCACCCCAGGCATAGGCGTTTCGTGCCGCTAATCCATGCCCCGCTTCAGGAAAACGGTCCGAATACCCAAAGGGCGGTATATCAATGGCCAGGACCCGATACCCTGCTTCGGTTAGCGCAGGGACAGTACTTTCCCAGTTATAAGTTGACCCGCAGAAACCATGGACCAGTAAAATATTCGCTTTGGCTTTACCCACAGGGGACCAATGGCGAGTATGAATCATGGTGTCATCCAGATTGACCATACGGCTGTTCTCATAGGGGCCGGTAATCGAATCTGCATACTGCGCAACAGGGATGGCATAGGGGAGTATCATTAGCAGCAGGAGGATAACGACGAGTGTGAGGATGACCCGCTTCAGTATTTTTTTCATGGCTAAGCTCCAATCGGAATGTATTGCACTATCCATACCATAAAACAGGGGAGCCGCCTCTCTCTAAAGCGGCTCCCCATATCAACCATCGGGGCTAGGGGACCCCGTACTACATAGACTTACCCGTTACTCGCAATACCCAGGGTCTTCGCAAAACGCTTGATAAAGCCCTGGCGCTGCGACGTTGAATTCACCTGTTGACTTAACAAGCGTGCTGCCAGTCGATGTACGCCCTGTGTGGCGGGTGCATTGGGATACTTCAGCGTAAACGGACTACTCTGCATCACCGCCTGTGACACATGGATGTCCCGTGGCAAATAACCCAGTACCGACAAATTACGATCCAGATACTGCTGCGATACATTGGCCAATTTCGCCGCCACCGCCTTGCCCTGTGCTTCACTGGCAACCATGTTCACCAACAAGCGCAACACAGCATCCTCACGATTCGCATAGATGGTCTTCAGCATGGCATAGGCATCTACAATCGCACTCGGCTCCGGTGTTGTCACCAGGATCACTTCATCCGCAGCGGTAGTAAAAGAGACAGCATTCTTTCCAATTCCCGCCATGGTATCAATGATAATAAAGTCCACCGACTGCTCCACCTCATGTAACCCTGCAAGAATCCGTTCACGTCCCGCCATGCTTAAATCCGCCACCTGTGCAAAACCCGACGAACCCGGTACAACCTTGATTCCGCCCGGACCCTGCACCAGGATCTCGCTCAACTTCCGCTCCCCCTCAATGACATGCTCAATGTTGTACATGGAGGTCAGCCCCATGAGCACCTCAACATTGGCCAGTCCCAAATCCGCATCCAGCAACACCACCTTCTGCCCCCGGGCTGCCAGCGCAATCGCCAGATTCACACTCGTGTTTGTCTTGCCCACACCACCCTTACCACTCGTCACCGCAAACACGCGCGCCGTATTCTTCGATTTCCAAACCAGCTCACGTAACTGATGCGCTTGATCTACCACACTACACCTTCCCTTCCAATATCAATGAAGCCACTAACTCAGGCGATACTATCCGTATATCATCAGGCACATTCTGCCCCACACTCACATAACTCAACGGCATACGACTCTCCAGCGACAGACTCAACATAGCCCCATACTGCCGTGTCTCATCCAACTTGCTAAACATGAGCGACGTCGGATTTAAACACATAAAATTATTGACCACATGATGCATATCCATTAACGGTGTTCCCGCACCCAGTACCAATATAGTCTCATCCGGTGCCGCTGCTTCCATTATTCCCTTCAACTCATTGATCTGCTCCAGGTTATATTGACTCCCGCCCGGCGTATCAATGAGTACCAAATCATATTCTGTAAATTCGCCCAGTGCCCGCACCATCTCATTTTCATTATTCACCACCACAATGGGTATCCCGATTATGTTGGCATAAACCCGCAACTGCTCCGAAGCAGCTATGCGATAGGTATCTGCGGTCACCAGGGCTACCCGCGCATGTTCCTTCACCGCGAAACGCGCTGCAATCTTGGCAATGTTGGTCGTTTTACCCACCCCGGTAGCACCGCACAAGGCCACACGTCGACACACCCCCTGCTGCAAGGACAGCCCCCCCGTGCGTTTTACCACCTTGCACAACTCTGAAAACAATTGCTCTGCAAACACAGTGCTATCCTGCATCAACACCGGATCGCCACTACGGGCCACACGACCTATGAGCTCCGCTGCATTCCTGCGCGACAGACCACGGTCCACCAAGAGGCGATAATGGGGGGCGAACTCCCGTGGCATATTCGAGCCTGGCTGCTCCGTGTACAACACCTGCATCATTTCCCGAATCTCCTGCACCTCCTTGCGCAAGGCCGACTCACGTTCACTGCTCGTAGTTGCTTGCTCCTGTGGAAACTGTAACAACGGTGCCGTTGAAGCACCTGCACCAATATCCAATTCAGTACCAGCGTCCTGTCGGGGCTGTTTAACCGTATCATCCATTCGTGGCTGAATATTCAGGGGCGCGTTCATGCGTGCCTGTGCTTCCTGCACCACCTGTTTCAAGGAGTTAATGTCCCCACCTACAGCGGACCCCGTTCCCATGGGTGGTCCCACTACGTGGGGTCGACTTTGATCTGCATACCGGCGTTCCACTGCAGAAGACACTCTGCGCTCCACCGTATCCTTTGCCTTCTCTTCCACGGCCACCGTCAACTCTACCCGCTTCGTCCCGAGCATGCCCAGGAATCCACCTTCCACCATCTGATTGGTATCCACCACAACCGCATCATCACCAAAACGGGCACGCAAACTCCTGTATGCATCATCCAGGCTCTTCGCCTTTACCTTATAAAATCGTTGCTTCATAGCTTATTCCACTCCCTGACTCACAGGTGCTGAAACCTGTCCTACACTTTCCAGCTTCACCATCGGATCAATCTCATTATAAGAAAGGGCCACCAGCTTTGGCAGGTGACGCTCCACCATACGCCGGAAAAAACGGCGAATCGGTGCTGAGGTCAACACAATCGGATCCTGACCCGCTAATATAAGCGAATTTACCGCACTCGCAGTCCACTCCGCAATCTCATCTGCACGTTCCGGCGCCACAGGAATATAGTCCCCTGTATCCGCCTTGTTCACAGCGTTTAAGATCTCCTGCTCCAAATCCGGTGTCAACGTCACCACGTGCAACGTATTCTCCTCATCCACATGACTGCCACAAATCTCACGCGCCAGCGTATGGCGCACATATTCAGCCAGGACTTCCGTATCCTTCGTCCTTGTACCATAATCACTTAGCACCTCTAAAATCGTCTCCAGATTACGAATCGAGATGCGCTCACGCAACAACGTGTGCAACACCTTTTGCACTTCGCCATAGCTCAAAATGCCCGGCACCAACTCATCTACAACCGTTGGGGCAGTTTCCTTCGTATGGGCGATCAAGGTTTGTACATCCTCACGCGTCACCAGTTCATCGGCATGGGCCATAATCAATTCTGTCAGATGGGTCGCCAGCACCGCTGTAGGCTCGACTATCGTATAACCCAATCGCTCCGCACGATCCCGATGTTGCGGTGCAACCCATTTCGCCTGTAACCCGAATGCCGGTTCCAGCGTCGCATGCCCCTCAATCTCTTCCTCCACCAGGCCAGGATTCATCGCTAAAAAATAATCCGGAATCACCGAATAGGACGCTATCACCGACTCACGTAACTTAATCTGATACGCTGTTGGATCCAGGCGCATGTTATCCACGATACGAATCACAGGCACCACAAAACCCATCTTCGTCGCAATTTGCTGACGAATCACCTGGATACGATTCAACAAATCTCCACCCTGCGATGCATCGGCCATGCCAATCAACCCATAGCCCAACTCCACCTTCAAGGGATCCACGTTCAACAAATCCTCTGTGCGCTCCGGGACCTCCTCCACAGCAGCTTCCTGCTCCGCCAGCACATCCGCATCCTCCCGCACCTTGCGCTGTGCTGTAATCTGCGTGGATGAATACGCTGCAAATGCCAAGGTGCCGCCTACCCCGAAAAAGGCAAGGGTCGGCATGCCCGGCACCATTCCCAGCACCGCCATGGTCAGACCACCAATACCCAAAGCCTTGA
>CALAXS010000721.1 GCA_937895305.1 uncultured bacterium | reverse complement strand
AAGAATTGCTATGAATAATGATCCATCTGCGTAAATCACACCACTAGCTTGGCCCGAACGATATTGGTGTCGGAGTCATGCTTTCCACTGTTCAATCATCTGGTCCAAGCCAGATTGCCGCGTCGTCACGCCTTTGGCGTGACTCCTCGCAATGACGGGTGAGGTAGAGGCCTTGTGTTACCAAAGTGGTATTCGGCCTTTACAGATAAACCTGTTCACAAACCCCTCTATTCTATATTGGACAAGAGTGGTCTTCGGCCTGTCACGTCGATGTGCTGTTATGCTAGGCTATGACCTTGAGAATGCATCCGGACTGAAAATTTACTTTTTTGGGGAAAACGAATGATTTTATCGGATAAAACCATAAAAATTTTACTGGCTGATGGGACGCTGGGGATTGACCCAATGGAACCGGAACAGGTCGAACCCGCGTCGGTGGACTTGCGCCTGGGGAGAAGTTTCCTGACACCGAAACCCACGGCCCAGGGCATCTATTGTCTGGGCGAAGAGATTGAGTATGAGCGGGTTGAGGCGGATGAGTTCATCATCCCGACCCATGGCTTTGTGCTGGCGACGACGGTGGAGGTGATTCGTCTGCCGGATAATCTGACCGCTTTTGTAGAAGGTCGCAGCTCTATCGGCCGCAGTGGTTTGTTTATTCAGAATGCCGGCTGGGTTGACCCCGGCTTTAAGGGGGCTATTACGCTGGAGTTGTATAACGCCAATGCAGCGCCCATGCGCATCATCGCGGGTCGCCGGATTTGCCAGTTGGTCATAGCAGGTGCGGATGATACGGTAGAGAATCCCTATCGTGGGAAGTATCAAGGGCAACTTGATACGACGGGCTCTCGTGCATATCAGGACATCGAAAACCAGAAGTAGTCGTCAGGTCCGCGCGTTATAACACGCATGGGCCTCGTGGTAGGTGGCGGCGATTTGTTCGAGCATGTGTTGCAGGGTGAAGGAATTCTCAATCCAGGGACGTGCCGCAGCAGCCATGGCCGCGCGTTTTTCGGTATCCACGGCCAACATTCGCAGGGCCTCTGCCAGTGCGGGGGTATTGGCCGGGGGCACGAGAATTCCGGTCGTCCCAACGTTCATGGTTTCGTGGGTACCGCCGATGTCCGATGCGATAACGGGAAGCCCGGCAGCCTGGGCCTCGAGTACCGAAGTGGGGAATCCTTCGTGATCGATACTGGGCTGGACAAAGATGTCCATGGCGCGGAGCGCGCCCGTCAGGTCGTCGTAAAAACCTGCGAAACATATTTTGTCGCTAATGCCCAGTGTTTTAGCCTGCGCTTCCAGACGTTCCCGTTCATCACCCGTACCCACAATAAGAAGGTGCAGGGGCGTATCCAGCGCAGGGAGTTGAGACAGGGCATCGAGTAAAAACGTGTGGCCCTTTTCTTTGAAGAGGCGGCTGACGGTGCCTGCAACGATGGCCTCTTGCGGTATACCCAGTTCTTTGCGCACTGCGGCACCCTCTCCCCCATCGTCCATGGCGTTCAGATCAAGTCCTGTATGGATAACCCGAATGCGGGATTCATGGGTTGGACCTTGCATCACCTTCTGTTTCATGTTTTGGGATACGGTGTAGACACGATCAAAATTGGGCAGGGCGTGGTGCTTTTCCAGGTAATGATAGAACTTGGCCTGGAGCTGCCATTTACTTTCCCACCAGCCGTAGGGACTGGCGACGGTACCGCAATTCCAGCGCTCATGGCCCAGGCCCATGAGAACGTTGGACTGGGTGTCGTGGCAATGGACCACATCTATTTTATAGTGTTCGATAAGGTGCGCGATTTGGTTGCGTGCTTTGAGCCACTGGCTACGACTTTGCCAGGGGATACGCTCCGGGGCAATGGTGTTACCCTGCGCCTCAACCGAACGGATAAAGTCGGCGTCGCCCGTACCGGGTGCATCGTAGGGGACGGTGATGATGTTGAACTGGTCCTGTGGCAGATGCTTCAACAAAAGACGGATGATGGTGTGGGAACCCCGAGAGCCCAGGTGCGAATGAGG
>CALAXS010000720.1 GCA_937895305.1 uncultured bacterium | reverse complement strand
TGCGCGTATAGGCGTAATTATTTCCTGCAAAATAGTTCATAATTGCCAACGCCATATCATAAACGGTGTCAGTGCCTGTCATTATCTCATCGACCAACGCCAATGTGTCTGGTAGCAGATCATTTTCCGTCAATAGTGCAAAATCCGCATCACTCACATATTCATACGACATGCCCGCGTTACGCAGAACAGCTTCATCTGGTCGGGATAAATCGGACATTGCTGTGTACTGTAACTGTCGCGAGCTTTGTGTATGAAAAGAAAACGTAAAATCCTGCATTCTGCTCCACCGAATACCGGCGCGATGCTGTTGATTCGTTTCCAGATTTACCTTCACGGGAGAGTCCAGAACGGGCACACCCTGCGTAGGCAAGTCTGGTGTATAAATCTCCTGAAAGATAAGCTCTTCACTATTTTTAGCCGATTTTCTGTTAACACTAGAAATGCTATCCATAGCATTTGTTTCATGGTTCAGTGTGTATTCTGATAAATCCGGTTCCACAGGATCATAAGTTTCATCAAGTGGCCTGCGTCGCCATCGTCCACCGTCATATTTAACCATGGTGGATACCCGCCAATAGAGCTGCTCGGGGTCATCCACCTTGTTATCCGGTAATTCTGGAAATTCCACCCGGAGCACAGGCCGCAGATCATCCTGGAGCAAGCCACCACCACGCAGATCTACTTCATCTGTTAAATCCGTTCGTGAGATTATCTGATTGCTTCGGCCAATCCAGCCTGCTTCGGTGCGCGGTGTGACGATAAAGATTGCAATGGTAAACAATACGGAAGCCACCGAAACCATACTCACCGCAGTTATGAGTCCCAAGTCAAATCGTGCGGTATGCGTATCCAGTTGCACCACAGAATGTTCATGGAGATATACAATATCAGCAGGCGCGTTTCCTTCATTCAATGCGGCCTCAGCTTCAAAACGAAGACTGATAAACGCCCACACAGCACTCAAGAGGAAGAGAAGCATAATAAACGCGATAATCGGGTCGGGTGATTGTACACAGGCAGCCAGGAGCAGGAAAAAAGACATGAGATACAAATGATAATAATTGCGCTCTTCTTTATTGTGGAGCATGGTATACATCTGGATATACACCACCAGCAAAATCACGGCATCCATTAGCCCGATTAAACGTACACTAATGGGGATGAGACAAAAATAAATTAACGTGATTGCGGTTGTTATGTACCGGAATGCCTTGAAACGCCTGTCCAGGCGTTCCCCGACAGGGCTGAGAATTAGCAGTACGATGGGAATCAGTAAAATGGACGAGCTATAGTCCGGGACCGATGCCAGCGAAAGATACCCTGCCAACACCAATAGGGAGGACGAACCGCGTAACGCCATTCCGGGATGCTCACGCATGAATCACCTCCCGCGGATCCATGATGCGCAAGCCCGTATCCCCATGTCGTTGTCCCCAACTGTTCGGATCAGGGGATACACACAACACGGCTGTGTTTCCGTGGGCCAGCACCTGTATCTCTGACTCGAAATCCCCTTGCTCCTCCCAAGTCACAGGATTGACCCGTGCAAGCATCTCCAGCACCTTCTGTTTTTGATGGGTGCCCTCATCCCCGGCCAGCTTCATATCGGGCGTAATAATTCCTACATTATAATTTTTTTGCAACAACGTTACGGCCAATGACGCTACCAGCTCCACTGCTTCCTCGAAGCGTTCAGGATAATTTTCAAGATCGGGTTGTACGCGGGTGTCCAGAATAAACGTGATGAATTTCGCATTCTCGCGCGACATTTCGCGAATGATCCACGTACCAAGCCGGGCGCTCACCCGCCAGGCAACCCGCCGGATGTCATCCCCTACGATGTACTCCCGCAACCCGAAAAACTCATCCCCATCTGCGGTGGCCGATCGCGGTATATAACGTCCACCGGAACTTTGCTCTACTGCTGTCGAGCGCACAGACTGCACCCGGGGATATACTACAATTTCCTCATCGCCTATACAGGCCAGCCGACGTTCAATCAGTCCAAAAGGAAAATTACTTGCCAGGAACGTGGGGGGGAGGGGGTAGACGCCCCGTTTATCGAAGCAATGATCCACACTCAACATGGCTGCCCGTTTCGCAGGTATTTTTAAGATATAGCCCAGAATACTGCGAAGCTTAATGCCTCCCAGCACTCGCATCCCGACAACAGGCATGAAGCGTTTTTTGTTTTCAATGCGAAGATGAATACGAAAAGGTTGTCCTCGATGTACATTCTTGGGGGCTTCCCGCGTTACCATCAGCCCGGCACTGGTCCATATCACCAGCACGAGCGATAACAGGATAAAGCTGAGCACCCCACCCAGACAGATATAGAGCAGGTTTGTCCCTGTATTCCATGCTGCCAGCAACAGCATAATCATGATAATAAGAAAAGCCACCCCGCTCATGCTGACCCGCCCCCAGCGGCGCTTTATCCGGGTGGACATCATCTTAGGCAGGTACCTGGATGTTTTTTACGATTTCGACAATCAGACGTACACGCTCTTTTGCTGCGGTAGAGAGATCCGCGCCACGCATTTTCACCAGAATACGGTGACTTAACACAGGGACGGCCATCTGCTTAACATCATTGGGCGTAACATAGCTTCGGCCTTCCACCAGGGCTTTGGCCTGGCACGCCTCAAACAACGCCAGTGAACCTCGGGGACTGGCCCCCAGTTGCACAGCATCATGTTCCCGCGTTGCCTGGACTATCGCCAGAATATATCTGGCCACACTGTCATCCACAATCACATCCCCCACCTGGTCCTGCAAACCCAATAACTCGGCGCCGGTAAGCACAGGCTGCAACTCATCAATCGCTTTCAAATGATTGCGTCGCCGCATAATCCGCAGTTCATCTTCAGCTGGCGGATAGCCCATTTCTGTACGCAACAAAAAACGGTCCAACTGGGATTCCGGTAAGACATAGGTGCCTTCATACTCAATGGGATTCAATGTTGCCAATACCATAAACGGCTCTGGCAAAGCATGGGGGTGACCATCTACCGAAACCTGATACTCACTCATGGCTTCCAATAACGCAGACTGCGTTTTAGGGGGGGTACGATTGATTTCATCCGCCAGTACTACACTGTTGAATATGGGGCCTGCACGAAACTCAAAATCATTGGTCTTGGGATCCAGGATGGAGACCCCCAAAACGTCCGAAGGCAACATATCACTCGTGAACTGAATCCGGCTGAAAGAGCAATCAATGGATTTGGCGATAGAATGGGCAATGGTCGTTTTGCCGATGCCCGGCACATCCTCAATCAGGATATGGCCGCGTGCCAAGAGGCCCACCACGCACAGTTTCACCACATCCCGCTTCCCGTACACTACTTGCTCTATACAATTTACCAGTCGTTCAATCTTCTCCGTCACCTCAGCGTCAATGCGATTTTCCTGTACTGCCATGGGGTATCCATTCTCCTTATAACCAACGGTCAAACCAATCGTCTGCCATATCCATCAAATCACGATTCATCGCATGGCCATCATGATGCGAATAATAGTCCAATGCACTCTCCGCTCCCAGCGCCTTATAAATCTTTTTCGCCTGCTTAAAAGCCTTGTCGCAACTCTTTGGATTATCAAATTCGGAATTACTCAAGGTGTTCAACAATAGCGTAGGGCTCGGTGCTGCCAACGCAAGTATATGTTCCCAGTCAAATTCGGGTCCACCCGCCTTAAACGCCTCTTCCAGTTTCGGCATATATTGCATGTTATCATCATCATGCCAACGCGCTTTATTCATATCCTTTTCAAAGCGTGAAAAACCACAACTGGACACACACGCCTGGATGCGATTATCAAACGCCGCCAGAAACAGGGCATTGGTACCACCCATGCCATGACCGATAACCCCGATTCGTGCCGGGTCAACCCGCTTCAACTCTTCCAGGACGGATATGCCTTGCATGTGATCCCACAGCATCTTCCCCGCCAACGACATCTTCGATGAATCCTTGTAAAACGTTCTTGTATCATAGGGCTCTTTGCGCGCAAGCACCCGGTCACCCGCTGTGATGCAGTCCGGTGCAATCGCCACATACCCCATCTCGGCATAGCGCTGTGCATGATAGAGCATGGGATCGCCAGACTTGCCGGCAGGTTCATCCTTACCCTGGGGTACCCGCTGATGACAGCACAGGATTCCCGGTGCCTCGTCCTTGCCCTCGGGGAGAAAGAGCCAGGCCGAAATACGAGTCCATGAATCGACAAAGTAATTCACCCGCCGTCGCACATAACCCGGATAGTCAATCTCATCCACCGTCTTCAACTGTAGCTCAACTTTTTCCTTGGGCAAGGTACCCAATACTTCACGCACCTCATTGGCGATGTCGCCCCGACATTGAGGCCAACTTATGGGGCTGCGTACCTTCGAAAGATCGAGCATATTTTTCTTAACTCCCAGATTCTACAGTTCACGTCTTTTACCGCAAAATTTCTTTTTTCTAAAATTTTGATTAGTGGCGG
>CALAXS010000719.1 GCA_937895305.1 uncultured bacterium | reverse complement strand
TATTATCTACAGGCGGAGAGGGATGATGTTTATGAACATTGTTACAGGTATACATGGCTGACTCAAAGAATAATCCAGGCGAAAATTGCTTTTTCCCCTACGAATACCCGACTTCAGGTGTCGCCTGGGGGCGTTTCGAATTGGGCAGCATTCTTGCCGACTGTAGCCCCCTGGCTGTACATACACTTCGCGCTATGGCCCTGACCGCAGAACAGCTAAACGCTAAACGTCCTGATGATGTGGTGGCGGCAGCCCCGGCACAGACCGGCGAGTTGATGGCCCTGCGCCTTCTCTCGGGTATTTTCCGCTACATTGCAGACGACTATTGCACGAATAAAAATCCCGGCGTGCTCCTGCGGGGCCATAATGCCGTAGCAGCGTCTTCCCTTGGCAAATCAGCACAACAGACCTTGCATAGCTTCCTGTCCTTTTATCCACCTACATCGGTGCGGGATGAAGGTCAAGATATTGCGGAATTCTTACAGGGTGGCACCCCGCCCCAGAGTCATCTGGAACAGAGTCTGCGCGAAATGCTCTTGCTTCGTGTTGCCATGGCCAATCCCGCAGCTCTGAACTATCGCGATCTTTATGACGATGCAGCACTTCGACAAGAAGTGCCTTACCAGGGCATAACCGATACCTTCGAACGTTTTCTTGCGGCTGAGTTGCCAGTACCGGAGACCGGCATGTCGCTTATGGATACCCTGAAGGCCCCATTCCTGGCCGCGCCGGATTCTCTCATGGGGCAACTGGCCTATGTGCGGGGTACCTGGTCTGAGTTTTTACCCCCGGTATTTCTGGAAGCCCTCCACCTCACCGAAGGGGTGCTCCGCGAAGAGACCGCATTTCGTGGTCACGGTCCCGGTCCAAGTCAGGCCCTGACCTTTGGCGCGGATGCAGGCCATGACTATCCCGAGGTTGAAGCCTTCACCGTCGACAAAGAGTGGATGCCCAACGTGGTACTCCTCGCGAAGACCGTCTATGTATGGCTCCATCAACTCAGCAAACAATTTCATCGCCCCATTCATCGACTCGATCAGATACCCGATGAATGCCTGGACGATTTGGCCCGTTGGGGCATTACATCACTCTGGCTCATTGGCCTATGGGAACGTTCCCCGGCCTCGCGAACCATCAAACAATTAACGGGTAACCCCGAAGCCGAAGCTTCGGCCTATTCCCTCTTCGAGTATGAAATCGCGGATGATCTTGGGGGCCATGCTGCCTACGAAAATCTGCGACACCGTGCTTCCATTCGGGGCATACGCCTGGCCAGTGACATGGTGCCCAATCATTTCGGTATTACCTCCTCCTGGGTGTATGAACATCCCGACTGGTTCATTCAGACGGATGTCCCTCCCTTCCCCGGCTATACCTTCACAGGTGTAAACCTGTCCGAGCGTGAACAATACGAGATCCAGATTGAAGACGGTTACTGGGAACAGCGCGATGCTGCGGTGGTCTTCCGCTGGCACGACCGCCACGACGGCCGCACCCGCTATATCTATCACGGCAACGATGGCACCTCCATGCCCTGGAACGATACCGCACAGCTGGACTTCATGAATGGCGAGCTACGCGAAGCGGTGATTCAGACCATCCTCCACGTGGCCCGTATGTTCCCGGTTATCCGCTTTGATGCTGCCATGACCCTGGCGAAAAAACATTACCAGCGCCTCTGGTTTCCCAAGCATGGTGACGAAGGAGCTATCCCCTCCCGTGCTGCGCATGGCATGACCCGCGCTGAATTTGATGC
>CALAXS010000718.1 GCA_937895305.1 uncultured bacterium | reverse complement strand
TCCTGATAGGTAGGCAGAGGCCACAGTTCATCGGCGACTTCACCTTCCAGCGCATCCACAACAGCACGAAGGGCTTCCATGGCAGGAATGATACCATCGCGGCACCAGTTACATCCTGCTTCAGGTCCATCATGCTCTTTGGTCTTGGCCGCTTCCAATGCCGCAATTGCATCAAGCAAGCCATTCACAAGGCCACTCACCTTATCCAGTACGCATGTGTTGCCATCAATACCTACGGCCTTCAACGTTGCAATGTTATCTGCCAATTCAGTCTGATAGGTGATAGCAACGGGATAGACAATGGTCTTGGCCATTTCCAGCATAATGTTGGATTCAACGTTGATGGACATCTCATACTGCTCTGCATAGACCTCGTAACGGCTTTCCATTTCACGAGGGCTCAGCACGTTATATTTTTTAAAGAGTTCAATAACATCGGACTGCCTAAGCACGGGCAATGCATCCGCAGTTGTCTTCATATTTGGAAGTCCGCGCCTTTCAGCTTCTGCATGCCATTCGGCTGAATAACCGTCGCCATTGAAGACCACTGATTCGCATTCGCTATAGATGCTCTTAACGAGTTCTTCCACAGCCACACCCAGTTTCTTCGAGGAAGAAGTATCTGCATTTTCAAGGAAAGTAGCGCAGTAGTCCAATGCTTCCGTCATAATGGTGTTCATGGCCACCAGAGGACCAGCGATGGACTGGTTGGAACCTACAGCACGGAACTCGAAACGGTTACCGGTAAAGGCCATAGGGCTTGTACGGTTACGGTCGCCAGAATCACGCGGGATAGGAGGCAGTACGTCAACGCCTACACTCAAAGTGCCTTGCTTTGCAGATACTTCGGTGCCCTTGGCAATCGATTCGATGATTTCGGTCAATTCAGCACCGAGGAATATGGAAAGGATAGCCGGAGGTGCTTCATTCGCACCAAGACGGTGATCATTACTTGCACTGGCGACAACCGAGCGAAGCAGGGGTGCCCATTTATATACAGCGCGAATCATGGCTGAACAGAACACGAGGAACTGTGCATTATCTTTTGGTGTATCACCCGGATCAAATACATTGCCTGCATTGGCTGAGCCCATGGAAAAATTCAGATGCTTACCTGAACCGTTCACGCCAGCAAAAGGCTTCTCATGAAGCAGGCAAATCAGGCCGTATTTTTCAGCAACCTTTTTCAGGTTGACCATGATCAGTTGCTGGTGGTCTGTTGCCAGGTTCGCATATTCAAAAACAGGCGCAATCTCGTATTGACCAGGAGCCACTTCGTTGTGACGGGTCTTTACCGGGATGCCCAGCTTGAAGCATTCGCGTTCGGTTTCGAACATGCATGCCAGAATACGCTCCGGAATAGCACCGAAATAGTGGTCATCAAACTCCTGGCCTTTGGGGGGCGCAGCACCGAAAAGGGTACGGCCTGCATTCATCAGGTCAGGACGTGCCATGACAAAGTTCTTGTCAATGAGGAAATATTCCTGCTCAGCACCTGCCGTGGATGATACAAACGCACCATTGGTCTTGAAGAACTTCAGTACGCGTTGAGCTTGTACGTTCAACGACTGCATGGACCGCAGTACGGGGGTCTTCTTGTCCAGAGCTTCACCAGTCCAGGATACGAAAGCCGTAGGGATACACAAGGTGGTGCCGTTGGCATTTTCCATAATGTATGCCGGGCTGGTAACGTCCCAGATGGTGTAACCGCGTGCTTCAAAGGTCTGGCGAATCCCACCGTTGGGGAAGGATGAACCATCAGGCTCGCCCTGTACCAGTGTACCCCCTTCAAATTCAGCAATGGTGCCGCCTTTGCCATCGGGGTTGTAGAAGGAGTCATGCTTTTCAGCAGTGAGACCTGTAAGGGGATAGAATACGTGTGCATAGTGGGTCGCACCACGTTCCATCGACCAGGCCTTCATTGCCGCAGCTACGGCATCGGCCGTTGCCGGATCCAGGCTGTTCCCGGACTCAATGGTTTTCTTGACAGATTTGTAGACCTCTTTGGGGAGGCGTTGCTCCATTACCGTAAGAGAAAATACATTCTCACCAAAGACATCACCTGCGGAAAATTCCTCAAAAGGAATGGAATTCTCGACTGGGGCCTGACTTACAATGTCAGAAATGGCCTGCAGTCTTACCGTGTTCGCACTCATAGCTACTCCGTAATTCGTTAAAAGTTGTTACCCAAGGAAAAGAAAAACTACACCAGAGATAGAGCAAACAGTATGCCAAGAAAAGACCTGAAAAGACAAGTACTTACCGCAAAAACACTTAAAGCGAATTCTGGCAGCAAGAGTCAATAAACTA
>CALAXS010000717.1 GCA_937895305.1 uncultured bacterium | reverse complement strand
CATTGAATCAGGGCGTGGTACGACGAGGAGTGTCGCCAATTTCAGAATGGTATGGGGCGCATGCCACCTGGGCAGATCCACGAGGGAATCCGCACCGACGATAAGGAATAACTTTGCATCACTATGGCTGGCTCTTAATTGCGATAAAGTATCCGCAGTATAGGAGGGGCCTTCCCGATCCATTTCCAGTCGCGAAGCGTGAAACTGTTTATGCGCTTCAACGGCACGCGCTACCATGGTAAAACGCTCTTCAGCAGAAGCATAGACGTCATCTTGCTTGTGGGGTGGGCATTGGGCCACCACAAAGAGGATTCGATCCAGCTTTGCCTGTGCCATCGCCGCTTCAGCTATGGCCAGGTGTGTGCTGTGGATGGGATCA
The DNA here is from genome assembly GCA_937895305.1 of uncultured bacterium. Classification (GTDB taxonomy): domain Bacteria; phylum Hydrogenedentota; class Hydrogenedentia; order Hydrogenedentales; family JAEUWI01; genus CALAXS01. The sequence goes on along the minus strand of CALAXS010000717.1, from coordinate 4,105 downwards.
AAAGTTCCCCCATAGACTCCGACGCGCTCTGTTTTAGCCACGAATCTGGCCTGCACCACGAACCACATATTTCATGGTGGTCAGACCTTCCAGGGCCATGGGTCCACGACAATGGAGCTTGTTGGTGCTGATGCCAATCTCTGCGCCGAGACCAAACTCAAAGCCATCTGTAAACCGGGTTGATGCGTTGACATAGACCGTGGCGCTATCGACCCCATCCAGAAATTGTTCAGCCGGGGCGTAGCCCTCGGTGACGATACAGTCAGAGTGATGGGAACCAAATTCGTTGATATGGTTAATGGCCTCTTCCAGCGTGTCAACGATGCGGATAGAGAGGATCTTGTCCAGATACTCGGTAACCCAGTCGTCTTCCGTGGCAGCAATACCGTCGATGAGTTGCAAAGTTCGCTCACAGCCGCGCAGTTCACAGCCGTCCGCGGCGAGTGCTTCTGCTATGGGGGGCAGGAGCATGGGCGCAGCACCACTATGCACTAACAAGGTTTCCATGGCATTGCACACACCGGGGCGTTGCATCTTGGCATTAACCGCAATGGATTTCGCCATTTCAGGGTCAGCATCTTCATGGATGTAGGTGTGACAGATCCCGTCGAGATGGGCAATCACAGGAATGCGCGACTCGTCGTATATGCGCGCGATGAGTCCTTTGCCACCCCGGGGAATAATGACATCAATATAGCGATCCTGCTTGAGCATTTCGCCCACGGCAGCACGGTCGGTTGTGGCGATGATCTGTACGGCATGCCGGGGTGCACCCGCGGCGACAGCCCCTTCGATGAAGATGTCTGCAATAGCGCAGTTGGAGTGGAAGGCTTCAGAGCCACCACGGAGCACAGTAGCGTTACCGGACTTGAGGCACAACGCCGCAGCGTCAGCAGTTACATTGGGCCGACTTTCGTAGATGATGCCGACCACGCCGATGGGCTGACGGATACGTGCAATACGCATACCGTTGGGGTGTATCTGTTGTTCCACTATATCGCCCACGGGATCGGGGAGTGCTGCAACGGTTTCCAGGCCTTCCGCCATACCATCAATGCGTGCGTCGGTGAGTTCCAGACGATCCAGCATGGCTTCGGAGAGGCCCTTCTCACGACCTGCTGCCAGGTCCTTTGCGTTTTCTGTTTTCAGGCGGTCCCGCTCATCACGCAGACGGGTGGCGATGCTACGGAGCGCAGCGTCTTTGATGGACCGAGACATACCGCGTAGCTGGTCTGAAGCAGCCCGTGCCTGACGGCCGATGGTCTCCAGTTCTTTTTGTAAATCCGTTGCATCGGACATAAAAATTTCTCCTCAAAATTGTCTTAAGTCGAATACACCTTTGATAGATGCGAATCGAAAAAAAATTCAATAAAATTGTAAGGCCAAAAACATACACGTCATTGCGAGGAGCGCAGCGACGCGGCAATCTGGCTTGGTCCTAATGACTGTACAGTAGCAACCATGACTCCGGCATCATATCATTCGAGCCAAACCAGATTGCCACGCCTCGATTACACTCGGCTCGCAATGACAGACTTTAAAAAATCAAGGATGAATGGTACAAGCCTAAAATAAGTTCTCCTGTGAATTGGCTATTATGCCATAGGGACCAGGGGATCTATAAGATCACCATGTTATCGCGGTGGGCTACTTCATTATACGGTTTCTCGCCCAGAATACCCTCAATTTCGCTACTCTTTTTGCCCATGATTTTCGCAAGGTCTTCGCTGGAATAATTCACCAATGCACGGGCCAGCTCCTGGCCTGCCTTGTCTTGAATCAGCACGGCATCGCCTTTTTCAAAGTGCCCGTCCAGGTTGCTGATGCCGACAGCGAGGAGGCTGGTGCCTTGATTCAGGAGCGCATTCCGCGCACCAGTATCGACTACCAGCGTACCTTTCGTTGTGCGTCCGTAGGCAATCCACCGTTTGAAGTGGGACAAGGCTTCCTCACTGGGTACGAAGGTGGTGCAGCTTGCACTGCCGTCCAGAATGCTATGGAGGATTTGGGGGGTGTGCCCATTGGCAATGGTAACGGTGGTGCCTGTAGCCGTGGCGATGTGTGCTGCATTCAGCTTGGTCCGCATACCGCCCGTGCCGGTGTGGGTGCCTGCACCGCCCGCACACGCTTCGATTTCTTCGGTGATTTCATCTACGCGTGTAATGAGGGTTGCGTCTTTGTGCTTGGCAGGGTTCTTATCGTAAAGGCCATTTACATCACTCAAAATAATGAGTAACTCGGCGTTGCACTTGGCCGCGATTTTCGCAGCGAGGGTGTCGTTGTCCCCAAAGCGGAGTTCATCCACAGCAGTGGTATCATTTTCATTGACGATAGGGATGACCGTTTTCATTTCAAAAAGTTCGTGCAGGGTATTGCGTACATTGAGATAGTGTTGACGGTCGTCCAGATCCCGTTCGCTCAGAAGGATCTGGGCGGTGTGCAGATCGGCGCCGTGTGTAGCGAAGAGCGTCTCGTAATAATGGACGAGCGTCGCCTGGCCTATGGCGGCAATGGCCTGCTTCTGGGGCAACGAGCTGGGGCGTACGGCCATGCCCATGCTGTTCATACCGCAGCCGATGGCACCGGAAGACACGATGATGATGTTCAGTGTCCGCTCATGCTTCAGGGCACTGATTTCCTTGACCATGGCTTCCAGAACATGACCTTCAAAGGCTTTCTGACCACTGATCAGGCTGGTACCGATTTTAACCACGAGGGTTTTTAACTGTGACGTGTCAAACTGCATCATACACTCTCAATTGTCTTTTGGGTTACAGGTTGTATCATTGTAGCCGTTTGAGGGGGTCCGATGCATGTATATGCTTACCCCTAATCCGGTTGATACTCCATCTCGAATTCACCAATCCGAATGGTCGCCCCCGGTTTAACACGCAATCGCTTCAGCGCCTTATAGAGGCCCATGCCTGTTAATACATCATGCAAATGCCGTGTCGCCTGTGTATTTTCAAAGTCGGTCATGCGAATGGCACGCAGCACCCTTCGTCCATCTACAATATAAACCCCCTTGACTTCTTCAATCGTGAAGGGGGCTTCATAGATGTATTCATGATCCGGCTCGGGGACGACAACACCTGCCTCAATTTTCTTTACCCGGTCAACCGCTTGCCACAAGGCTTCCAATAACGGCTCTATACCGTCCCCTGTAGCTGCTGAAATCGCATAGGGGTTATCCATCTGTTCTTTGAGCGTATCAAAGCATTCCCGGTTTTCGGTGATATCCATCTTGTTCAATGCAATAAACTTGGGGCGCTCTGCAAACAAGGGGCTGTGCTCAGCCAACTCCTGTTCCAGCGTAGCCAATGTTTGTGACGGGTCGTCGTCTCCGGCATCAATGACAAACAGCAAGACCCGTGTGCGTTCAATATGGCGTAAAAAATCATGGCCCAGGCCCTTGCCCTCTGCAGCACCCTCAATGATGCCGGGTATATCGGCCACTGTCAGGTTCCGGTAATCACTAATGGTAACCACGCCCAGATTAGGCGTCAGGGTGGTAAAGGGGTAGCTGGCAATCTTCGGGTTCGCTGCACTGATAGAAGAGAGAAAAGTGGACTTGCCCGCATTGGGCAGGCCGACGAGGCCGACTTCTGCAATGAGTTTCAGTTCCAGCAGGTATTCTTTGTCTTCACCCGGTTCACCTTTTTCTGCAAAGTCCGGGGCACGGTTGGTAGAGCTGACAAAACGGGCATTGCCCTTGCCGCCTTTACCGCCGCGGGCTGCGACAAATTGCTGCCCATCTTCGGTGAGGTCACACAGGACTTCTTCCGTCTCCAGATCCTTGATCAAGGTTCCACAGGGTATAGGCACAATATTGGGCTTGCTGTTCTTGCCGTGCATGTCGCTGCCTTTACCATGAACACCCCGTTCACCTTTCCAGAGTTGGCGGTAGCGGAAATCCATCAATGTAGTCAGCTTGCTGGTGGCTTCAAAGACCACGTCGCCCCCATCGCCACCGTCGCCGCCATTGGGTCCACCGTGGGGGATATACTTCTCCCGTCGGAAGCTGCGACAGCCCATACCGCCGTCACCGGCGGAAACGCGTGTTTTGACTCTATCGACGAACATGGGGGAGGGATGCTCCAGGTTA